>CAZDZQ010000026.1:0-57427 GCA_964509985.1 uncultured Candidatus Peribacteria bacterium | reverse complement strand
AGCTCTAATTATTTCTCCAGTTCTAATTTTATCTAAACCTGGAAGTGTAGTAAAATCAAAAGTTGCACTCGCAATTCCTCATACAATGAATGTTCCTATCAATAAACTTCCAGAAAAATTTTTAAAAGTTTGTTTTAAATTTTTTATTTTTGTCATGTGTATTTAAATTAAAATATATTATATTAGATTTTTTTTTGTATTTAAAAAAATATCTTCTATTAAGCTCTTGTTAAAATAGTTGTTCTTAATAATTTAGAAATTATCATAAAATAAATACTACATGCTATTACGCGTGAAGCCCTGAAGCCCTGAAGCCCTGAAGCCCTGAAGCCCTGAAGCCCTGAAGCCCTGAAGCCCTGAAGCCCTGAAGCCCTGAAGCCCTGAAGCCGATTAATTATTTGTATATTTTCCATTTTGTCAAGTGTATTATTATGCTTTTAAACTAAAAATTATTTAAATTTCAGTATTTCATTATATTTTATCATGCTAAAATATAATTGACAAGAGAATATTACAAAAACTTTATTATTTTAAATTATAGATATATCTATAATTTAAATATCTACTGGATTAATAGAAAAATTATGATAATACTTGGAATAGATCCCGGATACGACAGATGCGGTTTTGCAATTATTACAAAAAAATCAAGTACTTCTTCTTTTGAAGTGCTTGATTTTGGAGTAATTACAACAAATAAAAATGATATTTTTCAAGACAGATTGTGTGATTTAGGAAATGACATTTCTGATATTATAAAAAAATATTCTCCCAATATTTTAGCTATTGAAAAAATGTTTTGGGGGCAAAATGTAAATAATGCAATTCGTGTTGCAGAAGCAAGAGGAGTAATAGAATTTTTATGCCGAAAATCTGGCTGTGAAATCGTTGAATATGCACCGACTGAAATTAAAAGTAAGCTTGTAGGATACGGTCAAGCTGAAAAATTTCAAGTTCAAAATGTATTAAAACTCAGACTACATTTATCAGAAATTCCACAGCCTGATGATGCAGCCGATGCACTAGCAATTGCATTGCTTGCGAGTGAAGAAATTCAAGACTAAAAATATAAATTTTGCTTTCGTTTTTCTTCAAATTTTCGAATATTATCTGAATTTTCCAATAAATAATCCAAGTCTGATAAGTTTTTTAAAAATCGTCGCTTTGTAAATTCTGCAATTTCAAACACATGAAATGTTCCATCTTCTTCAATAACTTTTTGAGATTCTAAATCTACTGTTAATTCTTGAAATTCATCTTGTTTTAACAATTTTTGAACTGTTTCTTCTGGTAAAATAACTGGAAGTACTCCATTTTTTTCTGCATTTCCTTTAAAAATATCTGCAAATTCACTCGAAATTACAACATCTATTCCTGCATCTTTTAATGCCCACGGTGCATGCTCACGACTTGACCCACACCCAAAGTTTTTTCCTGCCAATAGAATTTTTGCATTTTTAAACTCTTCTCTATCCATAGGGAAATCTGAGTTATTTTGCCGAAGATTATAAAAAACATTTTTTCCTAAGCCTTCTTTTGTAACTATTTTTAAAAATTCTGCAGGAATAATAATATCAGTATCAATATCTTTCATATTCAATTTTATTGTTTTTGATGTAATTGCTGCAAAGTTACTAATTTTAAATTCTGTTGAATTTGTAGCTTTTTCCAATGTTTCAGTTTTTTTTTCTGTCATATTTTTTTATAAATAATATTTTTTGCTTATAATTTACCATAATTAATCACATTCTATTTATTTTTATTTTATATTATTTCTATTTAGAAATAATATAAGTAATATCAATAGTGCAAAAAAAGCGAGAGCTATCAACCCATCTATACTATGCCATCTCTTATAAATATAAGAAAGATTTTCAAAAGTAAATTTTATTGAAATACAACCGTCTAAATAATACCCATCAAAAGTATTAAGATCAACCACTGCCTTTAGATAAAAAAAGGTAACTATTTGTGCAATAACAGACATCCATTTTCCATATTTTTTATCTTTCCATAAAAATAAACCTCCTAAAAAAGAAAAAATAGATACTATTACTATATATGGATAAAAAATAGACATGATATGAATAACCTCTTCTGGCAAGTCATTCTGTAAGAAATCATAAAGTACAGAACTTAGTACATATAAACAAATAGTAGCAAGTGCAATTTCATAAAATGCGACAAATTTTATTAATTTTCTATCACTCAATTTTGTATTAGAATTTTCATCTTCTTGTATAACTTCTGACATTTCTATAAATTAAAAATTATTTTTCTGTTTTTTTTACAACTTTCTTCACTGTTTTCTTTGTAGCTTTTTTTGTAGTAGTCTTTTTTACTGTACTTGTTTTCTTTTTCACAACTTTCTTTTTTACTGTTTTTTTCTTCACCACTTTCTTTTTAACTGCTTTCTTCTTTCCTGGTTTTGCTTTTTTCAAAAGTTCTTTACAATCTTTCAAAGTAAGCGTTGTGGCGTCTTCAATCTCTTTTGGAACACGGATATTTTTATCTCCATCTGTAACATATGGACCCCATCGACCTTTTAAAATTTCAATTTCTTTATCAGATTCTGTTTTTGCTGCTGGATCATCTTTAAAATTTTTCACATATTTTTCTATTTCTGCTTGCTTTTTAAATGCAACCAATTCTAAACATTGTTCTAGCGTAACCTCCATTGGATCAGCTTCAATTTTTGTTAATGATTGATACAACACTTTTCCAGCGGTGTCATCTTTAAACATAATATATGGACCAAATCGACCATAATTTGTTTTTATATCGTGCCCTTCTGTAGTTTTCCCAACAATTCGTGGCATTTTAAATAATTCTATAGCTTCTTCAAAAGTTATAGTATCCATATGCTGACTTGGTCGCAAAGATGCAAATGTTGGCTTTTCTTCATCGTCTTTTGTTCCAATTTGTGCGTATGCTCCAAATCGACCAACTCGAACAGAAAGCGGTTTTCCACTTTTTGGATCTTTTCCTAATATTCTTTCATTTATCGCTTCTGCCCTATCAACTGTATCCATTTTTACATCGATATTTTTTTTGAAATCGCCATAAAATCCTGAAATCATTTTATTCCACTGAGTTTTTCCTTCGGCAATATCATCAAATTCTTCTTCTACATTTTTTGTAAAATCATAATCTACAATTTGTGAAAAATGAGTTGTTAAAAAAGTATTTACCACAACCCCAATAGAAGTAGGCACAAGCTTTCCTTTATTACTTCCTGTTTTTTCAGTTTTTGTTTCTTCTACAATTTTTGACTTATTTTCGTCTAAAGCAAGAGTAAAATATTTTCGCTCTTCTCCATCAGCTTCTCCTTTGATTATATATCCTCTCGCTTGAATTGTAGAAATTGTAGGCGCAAATGTAGAAGGTCGACCAATCCCTTTTTCTTCTAAAATTTTTACAAGAGAGGCCTCTGTATATCGAGCAGGTGGCTTAGAAAATGTTTCTCGGCTTGATAATTCTTCTAGCTTTACAGCATCACCACTTTCAACATTTGGCAAAAGCTTGTCTTTATCATCAGCCCCATACGCCTTTAAAAATCCTTCAAATGTAACAATTTCTCCTTTTGCAGTAAAAGTTGATTCAAGATTTTTTGTTGTATTATTATCTCCAATTGTCACCGTTGTTCGCTCTAACTGAGCTGGTGCCATCTGAGAAGCAATAGTTCTTTGCCAAATCAATTTATATAATTTTTTTTGTTGATCGTCTAATCCTGCATTTTCTACTGCAAAATCAGTTGGACGAATCGCCTCATGGGCCTCTTGTGCTCCCTTACTTTTTGTTTTAAATTTACGAGTTTCTACAAAATCTTTTCCGTATTTTTTGGTAATATTTTTTACCGCATTTGCAATTGCATCATCTGATAAATTTACAGAATCGGTACGCATATATGTAATTTTCCCAACTTCATACAATCTCTGAGCCAGCATCATTGTTTGCTTCACAGAAAAACCAAGTCGAGTAGATGCAGCTTGTTGCAAAGTTGATGTTGTAAATGGTGCAGATGGATTTCGTTTTGCAGGTTTTTTTTCTACTGATTCAATTTGAAAATCTGCAGAAATACATTTTTCTAAAAAAGTTTTAGCTTGTTCTTTGGTTGCAAATTTTGTTGGCAATTCTCCAGCCAAAGTTTCCCCTGTTCGAAGAGTAAAACTAGCAATTACTTTATAAACAGAATTTGACGCAAATTTTTCAATTTCTTGTTCTCGCTCTACCACAATTCGAACCGCAACACTTTGTACTCGCCCTGCAGAAAGCCCTGCTTGAATTTTTCGCCATAAAACAGGAGACAATTCATATCCCACCAGTCTGTCTAAAACTCGTCTGGCTTGCTGTGCATCTACCAAATTTTTATTTAATTCAACAGGATTTGCAACGGCATGTGTTACTGCTTTTTTTGTAATTTCATGAAAGACAATTCGTTTATTATCTTTATTTTTCAAATTTAACGCTTCATATAAATGCCATGCAATAGCCTCTCCTTCTCGGTCATCATCGGCTGCCAGCCAAACAGTTTCTGCTTTTTTTACTTCTCGTTTTAGTTCATTTACAACTTTATTTTTTCCTTGAGAAATTTCATAAGTTGGCTCAAAAGTACCCCCTTCTATATCTATAGACATTCCACTTTTTGGTAAATCTCGAATATGACCAAAGCTTGACTTTACTGTAAACTCACTCCCTAAGTATTTTTCAATTGTTTTTGCTTTTGCAGGAGACTCCACTATTACAAGATTTTTAGCCATATTGTTACAATAAATTTTCAATATTTTTTATTTATAAAAATACTATCATAATTTACAGAATATGAGCGAGTATTTTTTATTTTTATCGAATTTGTAAAAACATTTGCATTATCTAATACAATGTTGTAATATAATATGAAGCATTTAATAATATGCTAAAATACAAAACTAAACAAATATACATATTTATAACACAATGAAAATACAAATGAAAATTTCATGCATCACTTTTTTTATATTTTTATATTATTGTTGTATAAACACTACATCTTCTGTTTTTGCATCAGAATCTGCAGATTTTATACTAATAGATAATAATTTCACAGAAATACAACAAAATGCAACAACACCTGAAGATGAAAAACAAGAAGAAGCAAATTTTGTAGAAATTCAAAAAATTGGAGAATCCACAGATTTTATCGAAGCCAATTCATATTGTGGAAATTCTCAAATAGAAATTTCTGAAAAATGCGATACAAATAATTTTAACGGAAAAAACTGCCAAAGTTTTGGGTATGACAAAGGAACACTTTCCTGCCTTTCAAATTGTCAAATTATCAGTACTAAAAATTGTACCAATAATCCTAACCCTAGCCCAACGCCCACTACTACACATTCAACAAGTACTAGTAGTAAAAGACCTGGAGGTGGTGGATATATTTACCTCCCAACAAATACACCAACACCTATTCCAACACAAACGCCTACTATTACAACTCTTATAACACCAAGTAGTACTTCAGAACCAAATCTTCAAATTTTATCAGACATAACAGAAACACAACTTCCACAAACTACTCCAACGCAAACACCTCAACAAATTGAAACAGAAGAATCTATAAGTACATGCAATGAAGAAAGTCAAATATGTAAAATACCAAAAGAAGAAAATATTTTAGAAAAAGATAATAAAAAAATCATAGAAATAAAAACAGACATAATAAAACAAGAAGATAATTTAAGATTTCATAATTCTGAAAATCAGAAAAATAATAATACTAAAAACATAAATAATTTTAGTAATTTAAAAAATCAAGATTTAAAATTTCACAATTCTGATAATTTTAATTTCAGTACAGAAGAAAATATATATAAAAATCAAGAAATTAAAAAAAATTTAAATACAAATTTCAATATAAGTACTCATACAAAACAAGAACAAAATAAAACATCTAAATTATGTAATTTTCACAATATAGATAATATTATAAATAATATTTTAAACACATGCTGTTGGATATGGATATTACTAGCATTTACATTAGGAGTTTTAACCAGATTTATAAGAAAAGATAATAAAAACAGTGAAGAATACTTAAAATATCAAGCTGAAAAATTAAAGCAAAAACTTAATTAATAACCCAAATAATTACATGAAAAATTTTAAAAAATTATTGAAAAAATCATTTTACACCTCTCTTACAACTGCATGCATATTGTCAAATTCTCCAATTTCTACTTTTGCAGAAATTACACCAGAAATTCCACACACTCTGATTTACGAAGGAAGATTACTTTCTAAAACAAGCCAAAAACTAGAAGGAGATTATACTATGCGATTTTCACTTTGGAAAACTACAGATATTCAAGAAGGAGAAATTGATGAGACAACTGGAGCATTAAATACAAATGATACAGACTTTGGAAATTGGTCAGAAGAAATTGCCGTTCATTTTACGGATCAAGGATATTTTTCTGTAATTTTAGGAGAACAGCAAATATTTACAGATATTCTTTTGGCAAATCATAAATATTTGCAAGTTGAAATTAAAAAAGGAACTGCCGACGAAGACAATGATAGCGATTATCAAATTTTAGATGTTGATGTTTTAGACGATGCAAAAGACAGAAAATTAGTTTCTTCTCTTCCTTATGCATTTAATGCAGAACAAGCAAATGAAGCACAAACCGCGGTAAATGCATCAAGTAATATTTTTATCATTGACCCTAATAATACTGTCGAAACTGCAGAAACTGGAGAAATTAAACTCCAATTTGGAGAAATGCTCGCAAAAATTATTGCATACAATTTTGACAAAAAGCTTTTTACCATTAATGATTCTGTAGAAATTACTGGAAATTTATCTTTAAAATCCGATTCAGGAAGTATAAATTTTTCACCAGAAAACTCAGTTGGAAACAATACATATATCTTACCAGATTCAGATATTTCTGATGCAGATGAAACTATTGATGAAACATTTACACTTGTTGATACAAAAACAAATCAAGAATTAGAAAATAAGACTATTGATGCTAGTAAAAATAATATTGTAAATATCAACAGCTCTAACTTAACAGCAAGTGCTAAAACTAAAACTATTGCTCCCCTCTTTTCAAATGCAACATTTGAGGCCAATACTTCAAATAATCAAGTTAGCATTTTTATGGGAAATGAAAAAATTGATACAAAAACAATTCAATATTATAAAGTTTCTACAGATACAACTGACAATTCAGATCAAACGGGGAAATTAATAATTACTATCAATTTAAATGAATTTGAAGATTTTGATACTGATGCTGGAAAAATTAAATTTTTATTAAAAACAACATCAGAAGAAATATCAAATAATAAATTTGATATAAAAATTTTAGACACTGACGGAAATATTTTTTCAGAAAAAACAAATATTACAACTCTTAATACAGACTGGGAATTAGTAGAAATAGATTTATCCAATATTGATATTACAAATTCTTCAATACATTCTGATAAAAATATTCAAATAGAATTAAATTTTACAGTTTCTACAGATAATTCTGTCTTTATCAGTAATATTATCTCTGAATATAAAGGAAAATAAATAATAATTTTATAAATTATACTTTAAATGACCAAAACAATAATAAATTATTAAAGAAGTCAAAAAACTCATAATAAAATGTTCCAACCACTTAATACAAATATATATATACTTTTACCAATTTTTTTATGCGTATTAATACTTTCAAAAAATCAATTGCAGTTTCTTCTGTAATTGTGCCAATTCTTGCTTCATCAGCATCTGCTGCAGATATTCAAATCTGGAGTAATGAAAAAGAGCTAGAAAACGGAAATCATCTTATTTTAGATGCCGATGACACAGGAGGAGATGTTTTTCTTCAATTTGGAAATACTCTTGGAGAATCTCTTTCTTGGGATAGTGCAAATGCTCGATTCAACCTTTCAAATAACTTGAACGTTGAAGGAAATATTTCTCTTACTGGAAATGTTGAAATGCAAGCACTTGCAACTGTAGATGGAGTTGATGTATCAGAATTAGGCTCTGATGTTAGTGCTTTAGAAAATAGAGTAGCAACAAATGAAACAAATATTGCAGGAAATACAAGCAATATTGCAACAAATAGAACCGATATAGATTCTAATGATACAGATATTTCTAATTTAGATACACGAGTTACAACAAATGAAAATGATATTGATACTCTGGAAACAAAAGTTGGAGATACTGATTTCACAGGAGCAAATTATTTAGTATTTGGTTCAGATTTAACTCAAGGATTATTAAAACTTGATTCTCAAATCAAAACAAATACTGATAATATTGCAACAAATGCAACAGATATTGATAACCTAGAAGCTGATCAAGCCTCACAAAATACAAACATTGAAACAAATGCAACAGATATTGATAACCTAGAAGCTGATTTAGCCGCAGCAAAACCTGAAACTCATCTTATTCCATTAGGAGGAGTTACTATAAAAGAAGACGGTTCAAACAATACAGTAAATGTATTCAGATCAGCTGACGATACAGGATTTGGACATAATTATCACACGGTAAAAACATCTCAAACAGTTCTTCAAGATATCAATTTAGATTTTGAAATTAAAACACCAGCAGATGTAAGAGACTTAACATCCGTAACTTTTTCTTATAAAACAGACGGTTCTTCTTCTGATAGTAAAATAGATATTAAAGTGGTAGATAAAGATGGAAACACTATTGCAACAAATACAGGACTTTCAGCTGGTTCTTGGACAGATGCAATACTTGATATTTCTGGACACACTGCAACTGCTGGAGAACTCTTAACTGTTGAAGTTACAGGATACACAAAAGATAATAATTCAGCATATATTGGAGAATTATTATTTGATTATACTGAAAATAAATAATATTTTTATTATTTTTTAAATTTATGATTTTATTCTCATCATCATTGGCTAAATTAATAAAAATATTTTCTATATTTGTTTTAATACTTGTATTTATCTCATTATTTTCGGCAAGTGTAGTAAAATCTACACTTGCTGAAAACATACCAATTTTTAATGCAGACCATCAAAATAAAATAGTTATTTATGATAATATTGGATCAACAGGAAATAGTAGCTTATTTTTTGGAGATTCACTTTCTCATGCGTTATTTTGGGAAAATTCAGAAAATAATTTTGTATTTACAGACAATGTAAATTTAGGTGGAAATGAAATTATAAATACAAAACTAGAGCATAATATTCCTACAAATAAAACTTGTAACTTTTCTCATTCGGGAGAAATTTATTATAACACAGATAATAAATTAAGCTATATCTGCAGTGGAGATTCTGAAATTTGGAGAGTCTTAAACAATACTGCAGTACAAACATCTGGATTAAAAGCATATTTTGAAGCTCTTAATAAAACATCTATTTCAAAAAATGAAACCACTGATATTCTTCTTACTGGAGGAAATTTTACACCAAATTCTATTTTTTCTTTAGATTCTGGAGCAACTTTAAATTATACTGTTATAAATTCAGATTCTTCTGTTACACTAAATGTAACTGGTGGAGCTGATAGTGCCACAGTAAATATTTTTTCAGATAATTTTTTTGGAAATAATTTACAATTTTCTGTGCAATAAATCTTTTTAAATAAACATAATTACATGTCTACAAAATCTATAACTACTATATCTTTTTTAAAATTAACACAATTAAATAATAAAATAAATATGTTATTATCAATCTTACTATTTATAACTATTATTTTTAGTACTTCTAGTGCATTTTTTAGCATTACCAATGCTGAAGATATACAAATATATAATAATGATCATAAAAATAGAATTATTATTGAAAGTAATTCTGATTTTGGAAATTCAACAAATCTCTTTTTTGGAGAATCTTTAAATCATGCATTAACATGGGACAATATTAATAATTATTTTGTATTTACAGACAATGTAAATTTTTCTGGAAATGAAATTATCAATGCTCGACTAGAAAATTTATCATCAGCACCAGTTTGCGATAATACATCATCTGGAAGAATTTATCATAACACCTCAGATACATTCAGCTATATATGCAATGCTACAAATTGGGAAAAAATAGATGAAGAAACAACTGGAACAGGAGGGAAATTACAACCATATTTTTACAATATTTCTCCAGATACAATACCAATCAATACTACAGAAAACTTAATAGTAACTGGAGGAAACTTTGACGAAGATACTGTTTTTAATATAGGATCTGGAGTAACTGTGAATTCTATAACTATAAATTCTGATAAACAAGCTACCATAAATGTTACATCAGGAAACACTGAATATAATAATATTTCTGTTGATGCTCAAAATGATACTTTAGACGATTTTGGAGAAACTCTCACCTTTGATGTAAAAGAAAATGTGTGGAAATTGTTTGCGATTACAGATAGTTCTCATTGTGCAGAAAGTCTTGCATATGGAACAAACACTTTAACAGAAAGCAGTAATGCATATTTTTCTACCGCAGATCAAGACATTGAACATTCTCAATTTAAACAAATATTACAAGTTGATGGAGTAACGAAATATGAAATTTTATATGATTTTGGAAATTCTAAAACACTTAAAAATAGATTTAATAATGCTTCTATAAATGGAGAAAGCGTAAATTGGACAGTTTCATACGATGGATCGGATTATGATTATGGACCACATCTTTGGTATTACTCAGATGGAGCGAACCTTTCATCCAAATGGGATGGAGCCTCTGGAACTTCAAAATTTTCAGATGATGATGGATCTTGGGGAGCAAATAATGGAAATGTTGATGGGAATGGAGGACCATATGAAAAATGGGGACACGGAAATCATAATTCTGGAGACTCAAGCTGTGGAACATATTATACAAACGGATCATCTACCACCTCTAGTAGTATTAAAAGTTTTATGTATTATCAATAAATAAACAAAATATATATACAAATTATATTTACAGAAAATTTAAAAAGAGTAAGATATTTTCAATATATTTATATTTTTTTAATTTTATTTTTTTATGCTTGATAATAAAACGAAAACACCTTTTGAAAATTATTTAGAGATTTTATCTGATAGTGCTAAAATATTAGATTTATCTGATGCGGTTTTAGATAAATTGAAAAATGCACAAAATATTCATACTGCAGAAATTGAAATTTCAGGAAATAAAACTTTTCATGCATACAGAGTGCAATTTAATAATGCAAGAGGTCCATTTAAAGGAGGAATTCGATTTCATCCAGAAGCAGATATAGAAGAAGTAAAAGCACTAGCAGCATTAATGGCTATTAAATGTGCCGTTGTAAATATTCCACTAGGTGGAGGAAAAGGTGGAGTACAGTGTAATCCAAAAGAATTATCAGAATCAGAATTAGAAGAAGTTGCAAGAGCTTGGATTGGAGCAATGGAACCATTTATTGGACCTGAAAAAGATATACCAGCTCCTGATGTGTATACAAATCCACAAATAATGAGTTATATGGTTGATGAATTTGAAAAAATTCAAGGAAGAAGTGCCCCAGGAGTTATTACAGGAAAACCTTTAGAACTGGGTGGTTCAAAAGGAAGAGGCTCTGCAACTGCACAAGGAGGTGTTTATGTCTTGTTGGATTATTTGAAAAAAATTGGTAAAAAAGCAGAAGATATGACCGTTGCAGTTCAAGGATTTGGAAATGCAGGATTTTATGCTGCTGATATTCTACACAAAGAAGGATTTAAAATTGTTGCTGTTTCAGATTCGAGCGGAGGATTATATTATAAAAAAGGAATGATTCCAGAAAATATAGCATTTGGAAAAAAAGAATGTGGAAGTATTAAAAAAGCATTGGAAGCAAAAAATAATGGAGAAATTTGTACAGAAAAAACATGCTGTTCTCCAACATTTATTACAAATGCAGAACTGCTAGAAATTGAATGTGATATTTTAGTTCCTGCAGCATTAGATAGAGTTTTAACAGAAGAAAATGCTGAGAATGTAAAAGCTAGCATTATTTTAGAATTGGCAAATGGCCCAACAACTCCAGAAGCAGATGCAATATTAGAAAAAAATAATATTGTAGTTATTCCAGATGTTTTGGCAAATGCAGGAGGAGTAACTGTTTCATACTTTGAATGGGTGCAAAATATTCAAAATTTTTATTGGGAAGAAGACGATATTCAAGTAAAACTAAAAAATATTATGCTAAAAGCATCAAATGATATTTTAGATTTTGCAAAAGAAAAGAAAATATCACTACGAAAAGCATCATTTGTATTGGCAGTAAAACGAATTGTTACTGCCATGAAATTACGAGGACGAGCATAAAATGCTTACACACCTCGAACCATCATGGGGAGAATTTATAATTACAGAATCTCAGAAACCATATTTTCAAAAATTATTACAATTTTTAAATACTGAAAAAAAAGCAGGAAAAACTATTTATCCAGAAGATAAAAATGTTTTTTCTGCTTTTAAGCACACTCCATTTTCAAAAATAAAAGTCGTTATTATTGGACAAGATCCGTATCATGGAGAAAATCAAGCACATGGACTCAGTTTTTCTGTTCCAACTTCTCAAACAAAAATTCCACCAAGTTTAAAAAATATTTTTAAAGAAATGAAGCAAAATATAAATTCTGGAAATTTAGAATATTTAGCAAAACAGGGTGTTTTTTTATTAAATGCAACACTTACAGTAGAAGCAAAAAAAGCAGGAAGTCATCAAAAAAAAGGATGGGAAATATTTACAGATACCGTTATAAAAAAAATATCTGATGAAAAAGAAAATATAGTTTTTTTATTATGGGGAAACTTTGCACAAAAAAAATCAGACCTTATAGATCAAAACAAACATTTTATTTTAAAAACATCTCATCCTTCTCCCCTTTCTGCATATAGAGGTTTTTTAGGGTCTCATTGTTTTATTGATACCAATAAATATTTAGAAAAAAATAATATAGAAACGATTAACTGGATAAATCTGTAATATTAATTCCTAATTTCCCTAATAAAATATTATAAACTCCTAATATTAAAGCAAAAATTGCCAACATTACAACTCCCTCAAAAATCAACCTATGTTTTAAAGATTTCTGAACATCTCTATGCTTTATATAATCCATTAATTCATCAGCAAAATGAACCGATAAAAAAGTTCCAATAAAAGATAAAATAATAATACTCCAATACGGATATGGTTGCGTTAAAATACCATAAAAGATATGACCAATAATAGAATGCTCATAAATTTCTGGATTTTTTGCTAGTGCATAAATATTTACACCAATTGCAATTCCCCAAACTATTGCCTCTGTTGCCCACATTCTTATTTTAAATAAAATACGAATAGGAAAATCTATCAACATTCCAGCATCTGCAACAGGTGTACACATTACAAAAAAACTCCATGAAATAAGAGCCAAAATTCCTCCAGTTGCAAACCCATATTCATATGATAAATATGAAGTATATACAATTAAAATAGCTACTAAAATTAAAAATTTTACCAACACATGTTTTTTAGTTTCATGCTCTACTAAATTTTTTGCAGTGATATTATTTTTTGCTATCATATTATTTTATTTTATTTTATTTTATTGTTTATATATTTTTCTCACAAAAATATAATATCATATTTTCATACACTTTTAAATAAAAACATCTTGATTTTATATAAAAACAAGAGCAATATTCGCTCAATTTTTTTATACTCTTTTTTTTATTATAGAGATATGTTTTCTGATTTTCTCTTGTTTTTTGAACCTTATCAAACAGCAATAGCAAGCCTTTTTTTTGTATTTGTGGTAAGTGCTATGATTTTTGAATTTGTAGACAAAGTGTTAGCAATGATTATCAGTATATGCATTATGATGATTTTAACAATTGTCTCACCACATGAACTTATTGAAATGATTGATTTCAACACTATTTTTCTGCTTCTTGGAATGATGATTGTAGTAGAAATTACAAAAGAATCACGACTTCTTTCTTGGATGAATATTAAAATTGTTCAAACAACCAAAGGAGACCCGTTGATTCTTTTTTTCTTATTCACACTTACAACCTTTACTCTTTCTACATTTTTATCAAATGCTACAACCATGATGGTTTTAGTTCCTTTAACTATTGGAATTACAAAAAGCATGGGGCTTGACCCCAAACCATATCTTTTATCAGAAATTATTTTTTCTGATATTGGTGGTGCTTTAACACTAATTGGAGACCCCACAAATATTTTGATTGGATCTGCAAATAATTTTTCATTTAGTGATTTTATTCAAAATTTATGGATTCCAATTTTTTCTATATCTTTTGTTATTTTTGGTGTTTTGCTTGTTAAATATTGGAAATATGTAAAACCTATTGATAAAAGTGTATCTAAACTTTTTTTAAATAATTTATCATTACGAAAAATTGAAGAAGAATTTAAACATAAAAAAATAAATAAAAATTTTCTTATTTCTACAGCAATCACATTATCAATAACTGTTTTAGCTCTTATTTTTGATCCATTTGGATTACCTATTTCATATATTGCATTTTTTGGAGGAACTATAATGCTTTTAATTGCAACAAAATACACTGATTCTCACAAAGTATTTCATAATGTGGACTGGCACATGTTACTTTTTTTTATTGGATTATTTATCCATATTGGAATTTTGGAAAAAGTCGGAGCATTAGAACCTATTACTTTAATATTAGAAGGAAATTTTACAACAGCATTTGAACTTTCTATGGTAATTATGTGGGTTGTTGGGCTTCTTTCTGGATTTGTAGAAAATATTCCTCTGGTAGCCATGATGATTCCAGTATTACAACCATTACTTGATTCTGGAGTAATTGTTGGAAATACAGAAATGGTTTGGTATGCACTTTCTTTGGGAGCATGTCTTGGTGGAAATGGATCATTAATTGGATCGAGTGCAAATATGATTGTAGCACAAACAGCAGAAAAAATGGGGGTAAAAATCACATTCTGGGAATATTTTAAAATTGGATACCCTATTACCGTTTTAGCATTAACTGTAGCATCTGTATTTATATATTTTGTTACATAAATTATTAGATTGTTTATTTTATTTATTAAATTATTTTATATTATGTTAGATCAAAATTTTATAGACTCAGGTTCTCTTTTATTTAGAGAAACAGAACAAATATCTGGAACTCGAGATTTTTGTTTTATGGCAATGGATAGTTTTGAAAAAGCTATTCACGATTTTTCAGGAGATGAAATTTCATTACAAGAAGAAGTTGCAGACATGGTAAAACTTGTAAAAAGTACTTCTCCAAGAATATCATTATTGATGTTTATGGTTTTTAAAATTGCAGAAGAATTTAGAATCTATACTTCAAAAAATGCTTCAGAAAATAAAAATCAAACTATAAAAGAACAAAAAAAATATCTTGAAACTCTTATTCATGATGTAAAAGAACGGCGAAAACAAAGTGCAAAAAAACTTATAGATTTTTCTAAAACTGTTATTCAAAATAACGATACAATATTATTACATGATGCAAGTCATTCAATTTTTGATATTTTATGCCAAGCCCAAAAAGATGGAAAAAATTTTTCAATTCTTTTAGCAGAACGAGAAAAAAAGAAAAACATGCTTATTATACGATTTTTATTAAAACATAATTTAGATTTTCAAGTCGTTCCTGAATATCTTCTTTCTCAAGTAAAAAATCAAATTACAAAGGCTATTTTTGGAGCAGTAACCATTAACTCACTTCATGAAGTTATTTCAGATGCTGGAACAGGGTCTATTGTTACACAATTAAAAGATTGGAATATTCCCGTTTATATCCCAATAACAAATGATAAATTTAGTTTATGGGAAGCCAAAGAACATCACACCTATAAAACAAAACGATTGAAAACTGCCGACGATATAGAATATGAAAAACTAACATTTTCACATGACAGATACAAAACAGATTTAGTTACATATTTCATTACCAATAAAGGAATTTTAACATCAGATGAACTCAATAAAAAATATGATAGCTATTATAAAGAATGTTGTTATTGGAGAGAAAGAAATGATATTATGTAAGTAAATAATTTTCATTATATCCTTATGAATTCACTAAAAACACTACCTCTTATCATCAAACCATTCACAAAACCTGTTATAAAAAAAATCAATGTTCCAGGTTCAAAATCTCTTACCAATAGACTTTTCCCTTTAGCAATATTAAGTGAAAAGCCTGTAATAATTACCGGTTCTTTAGAAAGTGAAGATGCTAAAATTATGCGAGATGCTTTAGTAAAAATGGGGGCAAAAATAACAGAAATAAAAACAGAATTAGATAAAAATTTTGTATCAGATTGGAAGATAGAAACTGCCGATTTTTTTACAAATACAGATGATATAGAATTATTTTGTGGAAATTCTGGAACAAGTGTTCGATTTTTAACAGCACTATGTGCATTAAGAAAAGGAAAAACAACACTTACCGGAACACACAGAATGCTAGTAAGACCAATTGGAGATTTATGTGATGCTCTTCAAGAAATTGGCGTAAATATTGAATATAATAAAAATAAAAATTTTCCACCACATACTATTTTCCCATCAAAATTTTTTACACAAAAACAAAAAACTGTTCATCTTTCTGGGAAATTATCTTCTCAATTTTTTACTGCACTTTTTCATATAGCACCAAAAATAGGACTAGAAATTATTGTAGATAACGAATTGGTTTCAAAGCCATATATTAATATGACTATTGAAGTTATGAAAGATTTTGGAATAGAAATCGAAAATGTTGAAAATCAATATAAAATATTTACAATAAAACAACAAGAATTTTTTGCATCAAATATTGTTTCTGTGGAAGGAGACGCTTCAAGTGCAACATATCCGCTTGCTATTGGACTTATAACAGGAGGAAATGTTGAAATTGGAAACTTACCAAAAAATTCTTTACAAGGTGATGCAAAATTTAAAGAATTGGTTATAGACAAAATGAAAAATTCAGAATTTATTTCTAAAGAAAAAACACCAAATATAAATCCATTAATCCCATTAGGAAATATAGATTTAGAAGATATTCCTGATGCCGCACTCACTGCAATTGCATTGTGTGGATATGCAGACGGATACACAAAAATTACAGGGCTTTCTACATTAAGACACAAAGAATGTGATAGATTGTTTGCGATGGAAACAAATTTACGAAAAATGGGAATTGAAGTAAAAACAGGAAATGATTATATTGAAATTTGGGGAAATTCAAAAAAAATTCATGGTGCAGAAATTGAGTGTTTTGATGATCACAGAATTGCCATGAGTTTTGCTGTTTTGGGAACAGTTGTAGAAAATGTAAAAATTTTAGATCCAGATTGTACAAAAAAAACCTTTCCAAGTTTTTGGAAAGATTTAGAAAAATGGAGAGTATAAACTTATCAGACAATTGTTTCTACAAATGCTTGTTTTCCTCTAGTGATATCATATAATTTTTGAATATTTTCATTTGTCATAGCTGTACATCCATGTGTAGTACTTTGCAATAATATTTTATTATTTACAGGCATTCCATGTATTCCAATCTCTCTTGTGTATGCATTTGAATTTGCATTTTCAATTCCTGCCTTACGCATAAAATAAGCACTAACTGGAGGATTTTTTCTATTTTTAGGTTTTTTTAATTTTTCTTTTATAATAAAACTTCCAGTTGGTGTTTTTCGTGAACCAGTTTTATTTCCAACTCCATTACTAGAAAAAATAACTGGTTCTATCTCATCAATAACTTGTCCATTTTGAGTAATAATCATTTTTTTATTACTAATATCTGAAACTATCATAATAGCATTCTTTTTTACAGGAATCCCTTTTTTTGTAATATTTTCAGATAATCTATTTAACGCTTCTCGTGTTCTAGTATCTAAATTATTATCTATATTATTTTGAACAGTATCAAGCTGCGTATAATCAAAATTATAATTTTCGTTTACAGCATTATCAAATTTATTTTTTGGCGTGTTTGTTTCTTCAAAAATAATAACATTATTTACAGATTGCATTTTCTTTTCATCATTAAACAAAACATGTTTTAAATATGATTTATATATAATATTTTGATTATATGTTCCTGTATATTTTTTATCTAAATCTATTATATTAAAATTATTACCTTCAGCATATTGTTTAATTTCAGTTTTATATTTTTCAAAATAAATTTTTCTTTCTGGCAATGTTTCTTTATGATGAAAAACTTTTTGTTCTAAAAGTCCCCATATTTCACTTCCATTTTTTACAGTATTAATATCTTTTTGCGTAATTGCAGTAAAACTTTCTTTTAAAAATCGTAATTTTAAATTTGTAGTATCTGTTGCTATTTTAAATTTTTCATCTAAAATTTTTAATTCTTTTCCAAATTCAGTTAAATCTAATAAATTATTATTTTCATTATCACTCACATTATATACTTGTATTTTATTTTGAAACATTTTAAATAGTTCTTTATTATTTATTGAGTTTCAATAGCTGCATCAATCACTTTTTTCATAACTTGTACAGATTCCACAGGGAAATTTCCTGCTGCAGTTTCTCCCGAAAGCATTGTGTAATCTGCATTTTGCCATACCGCAAAAGTAATATCTGAAACTTCTGCACGTGTTGGGCGAGGTTTTGTAATCATAGATTCCAACATTTCAGTTGCTACAATCACTTCACAATTATATTTTTTTCCTATTTCTAAAATTTTTTTTCGTTTTGCTGGCACATATTCAAATGGAGTTTCTACTCCTAAATCCCCTCTTGCAACCATAAGCCCATCAGAAATTTTAGCAATTTCTTCCAAATTATTCATAGCTTCTTGGGTTTCTATTTTTGCATAAATCTTTACTTTTTTATCAAATTTTTTACAAATATTTTGAACGTATTCAATATCAGATGCATGACGAACAAAAGACATTGCAATACTATCTATATCATTTTCTAATCCAAAAATAATATCTTCTTTATCAATTTCTGTGGTTGTTGAAAGCGAAACATCTTTTCCTACTAAATTTACATGTCTTCTCGATTTTATTTTTCCAGCATTTTTAACAACTGTTTTTATAATAAAATTTTTATTATCTATATCTACAATTTCTAAATTTTGAAGACCAGAATTCAATGCAATTTCATCACCAATAGTTACATCATTTGCAAAATTTTTATGATTTATAAATAATTTTTTATGATTTTTTTCACAAAATACATCTTGTTTTTTTATATCATTTACCAAAAATAAAATTTCATCTTTTTCTATACTAAAAAAAGTTGGCTTATTATTTTTATCTAAAATATCCCCTGTTCGCATTTCTGGACCTTTGGTATCTAGCATTATTTTTGCATTTGGATTAACCGACCGAATTGTTTCTATACATTCTTTATGCCATGCATGAGAACCATGCGAAAAATTAAGTCGAAAAATTTCAACTCCTGCATTTGCTAAATCTAATATTTTTTCTTTTGAATTTGAAACAAGCCCCAAAGTTGCAATAATTTTTGTCATATAATATTTTTATAAAAATTTCAGATAATTATAACAAAAAAAAATAACTATATCAATATAATAAAAACATGATAATATTTTAGCACTATACTATATTTTTATATTTGAGATCATGGCAACATATGCAGATTCAGGAGTAGATATTTCAGCAGGAGACAAAGCATCACGCATTGCTTATAATTATGCAAAAAGTACATTTTCTTCAAGAGAAGGACTAAAAGGAACTCCTCTTATTCAAGATGGTGGATTTGCAGGAGCTATAGATATGGGAGATTATCTTATGATTACAAATTGTGATGGAGTAGGTACAAAAATTGATATTGCACTAGAAATGCAAAATTTTGCAGGACTTGGATATGATTTATTGGCAATGACGGCAGATGATGCTATTTGTGTTGGAGCCGAAGTTGTTTCTATTACAAACACTATAGATACAAACAAAGTAGACCCAAATGAAATTGAACCAATGATGAAAAGTTTGGCAGAAATTTGCATTAAAGAAAAAGTTTTAATTCCGGGAGGAGAAATTGCAGAACTTGGAAATACTCTTACAAAATCAATTTGGAATAGTAGTGCAACTGGAATTGTAGAAAAAAACAAATTTATTACTGGAGAAAATATTGAAGCGGGACAAGCTGTTATTTCTTTACAAGAATTTGGATTTCGTTCCAATGGGTTTTCACTTGTTAGACATATTCTAAAAGAAAATAATATTAAATTTTCTGATATTTGCAATGAGTTTACAGGAGAAGATACAGGAAAAACTTGGGGAGATGTTTTATTAAAACCATGTATTTTGTATCACGGAGCATTATTAGAAATTTTAGGTCGATTTGGGAAAGAACGAAAAATTGATGTTACAGGAATTGTGCATGTAACAGGTGGTGGCTTGGCTGGAAATTTTTTCAGAATTTTAAAAGATAAAAATCTTGGAGCAAATCTTCCAAATATTTTTCCGATGACTCCAGCAATGAATATTTTGCAAAAACTTGGAAATGTAGAAGATAGAGAAGCGTATAAAACATGGAATTGTGGAAATGGAATGCTGATGATTTGTGAACAAAAAGATGCAAATAATTTAATTAAATTATTGAAAGAACAAAATATTTCAGCTCAAATCGCTGGAGAAATTATTGAAAAACCTGTCATTACACATAAAAACTGTGGTGCCTTTGTTACAGAAGAAACTGAAATGTTAGAATTTAAAGCTGAATAAAAAGATTTGCAATTTAAATTAATGTAAAATATTCTGATTTGCTATAAAAAACAAAGCAAAATCAGTTTTTTTACAACAACTATTAATCCATATGATGGACCTGAAATGTCTGCAGATGTTGCACTTTGTATGCAAAATTCTCCAAAAAGTTTTGCAGAAGGAGAAAATGGAGAAGCTAAATATGAATAAAATTAAACTACCGCAAATTTGCAATATGTAATATATTATAAAAAAAATATATAATAATTATACATTATGCAAACTTCATCATTTCAATCACGACTTGAAAAATTGAACCCAGAGCAAAAACAAGCAGTTGATGCAATTGAAGGTCCTGTAATGGTTGTTGCAGGACCTGGAACAGGAAAAACAGAAACTTTGGGGGCGAGAATAGCAAATATTTTAAAAACTCAAACCGATATAGAAGCTGGAAATATTTTATGCTTAACATATACAACTGCAGGTGTGGTAGCTATGCGAAAGCGACTTATTTCATTTATTGGTGCATCAGCACATAAAATAGAAATTCATACATTTCACAGTTTTTGTAATAAAATTATCCAAGAAAATACTGATTATTTTCCAGTGCAAGATGCAGAAAATATTTCTGAACTTTCTCAATATGAATTATTAGAAGAATTATTAAAAAATCTTTCAGCAGACGATGCACATTTTCAAAAAAATTCGTATTCATATGCTAAAAATTTATTAGGACTTTTTTCAACATTTAAAAGCGAAAGCTGGAATGCAAATGAAGTGAGAGATGCCTGCAAAATATATTTACAAGAATGCCAAACCAGCGAAGATTTTTTATATAAACGAAAATATACCAATAAAAAAACTGGACAAGTTTTTCAAAAAGGAGATTTAAATGAAAAAAAATATAATACTCAAAAAGAAAAAATTGAAAAAGTAATTTCTGCAACATATATTTTTGAAAAATACCAAAAAAAACTGTCTAAAAATGGACAATACGATTTTCAAGATATGATTACATGGGTATTAAATGCATTTGAAACAGATGCTGATTTTTTGGCTGAATATCAAGAACGATTTCAATATATTTTAGTAGACGAATTTCAAGATACAAATGGTTCGCAAAAAGAATTAGTAGATTATTTATGTAATTATTGGGATGAACCAAATATTTTTGTAGTAGGAGACGATGACCAATCAATTTATAGGTTTCAAGGGGCAAATATGCGAAATATTATGGAATATTACGAGCAATATAAAGACTCTATAAAAATAGTAACTTTGGATAAAAATTATAGATCTTCTCAAGAAATTTTAGATGTTTCTTCGCATATTATTTCAAAAAATGAAGAACGACTCGAAAATGAAATTCCAAATTTAAATAAAAATCTATCATCAGAACACCCTAGATTTTTAAATAATACACAAATAAAACCATCTATTCGTGAATATTATAATGTTTTGCATGAAGATTTAGGAATTTTTAAAAGAATAATTGCATTAAAAAATAAATTTGAACAATCGGAATCTTCTGAAAAATTATCTGATATTGCTGTTATTTATCAAAATCATTCACAATCTGAATTGCTTATAAAATTGTGTGAAGCAAATGGAATTCCAGTAAGAGTAAAAGAAACACAAAATATCTTAGAACTTCCTCTTATTAAACAAATTATTCATTATTTAGAATATTTTAAAAAAGAATCTAAACAGATTTTTTCAGGAGAGCATTTACTATTTTCTTCTTTCTTTTTTCCATTTGTTAAAATTTCTGGAAAAGAAATTACAAATTTAGCATTGCAAAGAAAGTTAGAAATGAAAAAACAAGAAACTCGAGATATATATTTTAAAAATTTAATTTCTTCAGAAGAAATAGATAAAATAGAAGAAAATTTTAGAAAATATGGAGAAATTATTTGTGATTTAGAACAAAGTTTTCATACAAAAAAAATTCTAAATTTTATAGAAGATATTTTTCAAAAAACAGGGCTTTTACAATGGGCTTTGAATCAAGAAAAAAAAGGATTTTATTTAAATGCACTTTCTACATTTTTTCATTTTGTAAAATCAGAAGCAGAAAAAAAATCTGATTTTTCAGTATCAGATTTATTAGATTTGTTACAACGAATGGAGCGTCATAATCTAAAAATTTCTATTGAAAAAACACAATATGAAAAAGAAGGAGTAAATTTTATTACCGCTCATTCTTCAAAAGGGTTAGAGTTTGAATATGTATTTATCAAAGGTGTAAATAAAAAAGTTTGGGATTCTCAACAAAGAAAAAATTATACACTTCCACCAAATTTAGTGCAGAGCAATGCAGGAGATTTTTTAGAAGAAAAACGACGACTTTTTTTTGTGGCACTCACCAGAGCAAAAAAATTCGTAGAAATTTCTTATTCAAAATATGATGCAAATGGGAAAGAATTAGATATTTCTACATTTATTTCAGAAATGGAAGCATGTGGTAAAAATATTCAAAAAGAATCTATAGAATATGAAGAAGACGAGGTAAATAGTTTGTTAGAATTAGAATTTGCAGGAAATATAAATAAAAAAATTGAAGATATAGAAACTTCATTTTTGGAACCATTACTCGAAAATTATGCATTGAGTCCAACCCATTTAAATAAATATTTATATTGTGCAAAAAGTTTTTATTTTGAAAATCTTTTACAAATTCCATCAAGCATGTCTTCAAGTGCAAGTTTTGGAAATGCCGTACATAAAGCATTGGAAGAATGTACAAAATCTGCAATTATATCAGACCAAAAGAAATATGATAAAACAATTTTATTAGAAAGTTTTGAAAAGGCATTAATAAAAGAAAAATATTTATTTTCAGATGATGAATTTGAAAAACTGAAAAAACACGGATTAGAAATTTTACCAAAATATTTTACAAAATATCTTGAAAATACTGAATTGAACAATGCAATTCACACAGAAAAAGCAGTAAAAACTGGTGTAAAATGTGAAAATACCATAGTTCCAATAAAAGGAAAAATAGATAGAATAGATTATATAAATGCTACAGATGTAAATGTTGTGGATTATAAAACAGGAAAACCCGACAGCAAATGGACAAAAGAAAAATTACTTCTTCCTTGTGAAAAAAATAATAATTTAGGAGGAGATTATTGGCGACAAATGGTGTTTTATGGAATTTTATTAGAAAATAATCCTATTGCACCAAAATTTTTACAATCTGGATATTTCGATTTTGTAGAACCTCAAAATAGTGAATTTCACAAAGAAGTAATTTCTGTGACAGCCGATGCAAAAAAATTAGTATTATCTCAAATTGAAAGTGTGTATTCTTCTATTCAAGCAGGAATTTTTAATGAATGCGATAATGATGAGTGTGTGTGGTGCGGAGAATAAGCTCTTTCTTTAGGTAAAGATACCTAAACTAAAGCATTTTATAAAGATATTTAAACATATAAGTCATTATTGATTAAATATAAGCTTTTACTATATATTTAATTCAGTATTTTATTTTTTGTAAAATTAAAAACTCTAACCTCCGCTCTAACCCAGCAACAAAATTCTAACTCACCCATAAATGGAATTTAAAAATATGAGTTTAAAAAAATAATTTTTGCATTTAGCAAAAATTATTTTTTTTAATTAAAAAGTATTTACTTTCAAAACAAAGCATTGTAAGATAATTTGAATAATTTTTATATATTCCAAAATAAATATTTTATAAAAAAATGTCTAAACAAACAACAAATTCAAAAAATATAGCATCTGTATTATTCACATTTGCACTTACCTTTTTCTCATCTCTTACTGTAGTTGGAAGTGGAATTTTACTTGCTTCTATTTTTACACCAAATTCTTTTGTCAAAGAATATACTTTTGAAGATATGGATTATACAGAAGAAGAGCTTGCTGAAATAAATAATCAAAATATTTTAGATCCTATTGTTACAATTCAAGCTACACCATTTCCAACTTCAATATTAACAAGCACACCACAACCTAGTGCAGAAAGTAATAAAAAAAATGATAGTGAAAAATATAAAATTTTATTTCAAAAATTAAAAAAGAGAGCAGATATTTTGCAATCTAAAAATGAAAAACTTGAGGTTTCTAAGGATATTGACAATGCTGTTTTTTGTTTAAATGCAATTACAAAAGAACAATTTATAAATTTTTCAGAAGATCCAGATGAAGCATTTAGTAATGCATTGGGATATTGTAGTTTTTTTGATTTTTCTGCACAAATTCAAGCAAAAATTGACAGAAATATGAAAAATAAAAAGAAGAAAGAAGTAGAAAAAAAATTTCATAAATTTTCTGGAGTTATAGTTTCACAAAATATTATTAATAATGTTTTAAATTCTGCAAATTGGAATAAGGCAACACGAACATTGCTAGGAAATCAACAAAATATAAATCATGATATATCTTATTTAAATAACCCTGACTTAAGTATCTTAGGAATTAAAGAATTGATTGGTGTTGGGTTATCAAAATATCCACATTCGAGCAGAAGTAGAAAAACAAATTTAAGAAATGCTATTTCAAAACTTGATGGAAGGATTATTCATCCAGAAGAAACATTGTCTATTGTAAATAGTTTTGCACCGTTTACATACAACAACGGGTATGTAGATGGAATTATTATAAAAGATGGAAAAGATGTGCATGCGATGGGGGGAGGCGTTTGCCAATCGGTAACAACAATGTTTAGGGCTTGGCAAAATTCAGGATTAGAAATTACAAAATTTCAACCTCATTCAAAATCTATTTCGTATTACGGAGGAATAGGGTTTGATGCAACCATTTATAAATCAGCTTGGAAAGGTGGAGATGTCGATTTATTATTAAAAAATAATTCAGAAAATTCTATACTTATAAAAGTGGTAGATTCAGATCCGTATCAAATGGTATATCTTTATGGAACAAGAGATAGAAAAGTTTTATTAAATAGATATCATTTTAGTAAATACAAAGGAAATCAAGTCGCAAAATGGAAACGCTCTATTGAGTATAAAAATTCTGGAGAATGGGTAGAAAATTTCTTTCAAGAATGGCAAAAATTATATTAGTTTTTTTGTGGTGTTTTAAACCAGGTTTTGGTTTTAATGTTCATGTTTGCTGATTTTTTTTGATGAAGTTGAAGAGGGTTTGCATGGGGGAATTTTTTGAATCAGAATTAATATTCTTTTCTATTTTATCTTTTTTCACATCTGCAACTCTTAAAAATGGAATATCTAAAGTCTTATTTCCACTTAGTAAATAATTATTTGCAATTGATAGATAAAAAGCACTGGCTGAAACCTCTATGTTTAAATCTGCTATTGATATAAAATCACTTGTTTTAATCTTATTAATCAACTCTACATATTCAAATTTATAAAAATCATAGTCTAGTCGTTTTTCCAACTCATCAACCTCAACAATAGAAATATCTAAATTTCTTTCTTTGATAATTTGTTTCCACCGAGGCTGTGTTGCTTGTGTTGTCATAAAAAAGTGGGTTTATTATTTTTTTAAAAGTTTGAAAGATTTTTGTAAATCTTTAAATCCAGAAAATTCTTCAATGGCTTTATCTTCTGCTTGAGATTTAGAAATCTTTCCTTTAGTTTTTAAAATCTCTTTTTTCTTAAATTTCAAAAACTCATTAATTACTTCTTCCCAATCTTTCATCGTCATTTGTTCCTGCTCCATTGCTTGAAATTCCGCGTGATCGAGTAACATTGAAACAAATAAATTATATTTTTTCATTTCTTTTTCTGTCAGGTAATTTTTGGCAATCAAAATATCCGATTTTCTAATTTTCCCATCTGGTCCATTTTTCCAAGTGGTAAGCCCTGCGTTTTCCTTTTCTTTATCGGCTCGTTCAAAAATTATTTCTGCAGCAGTTTTTCCGAGTAATCCAAAATGGATTTTATTTTGCACCGTTGCAAAAAAATCTTGTTTTACTTTTGGATGTGCTTCATCAAAATCAATACTCGTCGCATATAAATCTTTAATACTTTGATAAAAATTCTGCTCGCTCGTCCGAATATCTCGGATTCGCTCCAAAAGTTCCTGAAAATAATTTTTTCCAAAAACTTTTTTTCCTTGTTTCAGTCGTTCATCATCTAAAGCAAAACCTTTTATGATATATTCTTTTAAAGTTTTCGTCGCCCAAATTCTAAATTGAGTCGCACGAAAAGAGTTTACACGGTATCCAACTGAAATAATCGCATCGAGATTGTAAAAATCCATTTGTCTTTTTTTCCCATCTTTTGCAACTTGTGCAATTTTTACACAGGTTGAATTTTTTTGTAATTCGCCAGTTTCGTAAATATTTTTAAGATGTTTTACAATTCCAGTTCTATCAATTGCAAAAAGTTCTGCCATTTGATGAGTATTTAACCAAATAGTTTCTTCTTGCAAAAAAACATCAATTTTTACTTCGCCAGTTTCTGTTGAATAGAGGAGGAAATCGGAGGCTGATGATGGTGTGAGGGAGTTCATAGTTAGATGAAGAAATAAATTATTTTAGTTGATTTTTTATAATATTTTTTGTAAAATGAGTGTACAAAGTCTTCGGACCCTGAGACCTCCAGCAATGGAGGTTGTTTTTTTTATAAATCTAAAAGATTTTTTAATTTCTCTTTCATTAATATGACTAATTTTATTTTTATTATTAATTTTTTCTTTGAGAAGTCCCAAAGTGGTAAAAAGTTCTGATATATTTTTTTTCATAAATAATTTTTATTTAATAGGAAATTTAAATTTTTACTTCTCCTGTTTCGGTTGAGTAGAGGAGGAAATCGGAGGCTGATGATGGAGTAAGGGAGTTCATAGGAGTTTTATTAAGAAAGTAAATCGTTTTCGCTGTTTTTTAAACGAGTTTTTGCTTGTTTGATTCCATCTGTTGTAGGCAATTCTTCTGGCATTGTTCCGCCTAATTCTTCAATGGTTTTTCGCACTGTTTGCCCTACTTCAAAATGAGCTTTATTCGCATTATTTGCTCCTTGAATTTTTTCTCGTTTGAGTTTTGCTTCTGCTTGTGTTGCTCGAAATAAATTTGCAGCTAATTCTTCACTTGTCATATGGTCTAAAATTTTCTGAGATTTTTTAAGTCCCTTTTTTTTATGAATATCTTTTGCTTTTAGTCCTCCATATAATCCCATATATCCAAAATTTTGAAACACTCCATATTTTTGTACTCCTGCTTCATCGGCTGCTTTTGCCAAATCTACATTATGCTGTTTTATATCTTCTCTCAACAAAACTCGTTTTTTATCTTCTAATAAATTTTCAGAAACTTCTTGTTTTCGAGTTTGAATAGCAAAATAATTTTGAGCATTTGCAATTTCTGGTTTTCGAGGGTCTCCATTTTGTGCGATGAGGTAACAAGCGTAACGAGATAAATGATAATCAGAAATCTCTCGAGTCGCTCCAGAACCTATCAAAACCATATCGGCGGCGGCGACAATATGGTTTTCTAACTGTTGATTATTTTGTATACAAGATTGCTCAGCTTTTTTTATTGCTCCTTGGAATTTTCTCCACTCTTTATATCCAAGTAAAGACATTAGTGTACGAGCCGTCCAAAATTCTTGTCCGTGTTCGTTGATTTTTTTGATGGAGTTGAAGGGGGTTTGCATGGGGGAATTTTTTAAAATAAAGAGATTTGTCCGTTATTAATTTTTTTTTCATTAATTTCTTCTTCTGAGATTTTATTATTTAAATTGATAAGAAATTTATTATTTTTTCAAAAGTTTGAAAGATTTTAAACCTGACAGGTTTTTGTTTTTGAGATTTCTGTATTTATTGATTTTTTTTAATAAAGTTAAGTGTTTTTTTTATAATTCTAATTCATAATATTCAACTAAACTTTCTTTTATAATTCGTTTAACTTCTTTATTTGTATCAAATGATTTATAGCGAATATTTGAGATATTAAATCTTGGCTTTTCACTTTCTTTATCTTTAATTAATAAAAAATTTCCTGAATATTTTCCTGTATTTTGTTTGTTTACTCCCATTAAAAACCCAATTTCATGATAAACATTAGGATTTGCAGTTGAAATATCTGCTATTAAATAACCATTTGTTTGAATTTGTTCTAATATTTCTTCTGTAATAAGAATTGATTCCCCCAAATTATGTTCATCAATTTTTAATGGACGAATTTTTACATCTAAATTATATTTATTATTTATTTCTTCGATAGCTTCTTTTATAAATTTGTATCTTTCTTTGCACTCGGTATTATTAAATTCCGTTGAAATAAAAATAGTTTTCTTTTTTGAGTCTTGCTCTTTTTTAAAAATATCAACAACATTATTAGCATTCCCATTTTTCAGCTCATATAAGTGAATATTTTTTGCCCATGAAATAAAAGAATGGATTTTTTCTAATTGAGTAGTGTAAAAGTATAAAAAAGATAAAAATAATATTTTTGAGTTTTTTTCAAAATCTTTTGAGTATTTAGAAACAACTTTATTAATATCAACTTTCTTAAGATTATTTTTTTCTAAGAATTTTAAAATTTCTAAAATTCCTGTATTTATTTCTTTAGTCCAAATATTAGAAATAATTTCTTTAGATTTGTTATTCAATTTCTTTTTTAAAGTAATGACTTTATGATAAATAGGGTCGATACCTTGAACCTCTTGAGAAGAAAAAATATCAGTATCACAAATATTTTCTAGTAATTTTTCTGTTAAAAGAGGCTTTCCTTTCCCATTGATATTATGAAAAATTGAAACTTCTGATTTTTTATCATTTGCCTCAAAAAGAATTATTGAAAAAGGAACTAAATAATCTTGATTATTTTTATCAATTGCCTCCAGTCTATGATTTCCATCTATTCGAGAAAAAAATGGAGCTTCAAAATCACCAATTTCAAGTGTTATATATCTAGCAAATGTATCACAACCAACAAACTCTCCATATTGAGCTCCTGTTATTTTTTTCGATTTAAAAGATATATTATGAATATTTGATTTAAATTTTTTACCTGAAGTTATTTCAGATAAAGGATTAATTCCAGAAATTGCATCTTTTTTTGAAAAATTATATTCCACCCTATACCCTAAAATAATTTCAGGATACATAAGATTTTTTCCTTGTTTTATAAAATTTCTAATATTTTCTGTATGTTCATCATCTTGCTTTCTTTGGTAATATTTTGAAGTTGAGATTTTTTTTAATGATTTGGCAGAAGCATATCCACGAATACAGTAATATCCTTGAAATAATTGCCCCAATACACCAGTAAATTTAATTTTTTCCATCTTTTTATTTCCCTAAAATAACACTTTCAACCTCCATCTTCGCCTCTTCCAAAATTTCTACAGCTTCTTTTCTTAATTGTTTAGCTTTTTCTCGCCGCACAGAGATTTCTCCAGAAATTTTTTGTTGAATTTTTAAAGAAATATTTGGGATTTGAATTTTTTCAATATCTCCTTTTGAAAGATGTAAATTTGTTGCTCCTGTTATATTTTGTAATATTTGTTTTTGTCCAAAAATTGAAAATAAAAAAGTTTGTAAAAAAATCGGATCATAATTTTTCAATAAACATTTATATAAATCACCTCCTAAATAAATTTCTTCATCAGAGTTCCAAACTGCTATTTTTCCAATAGTTGCTCCTGTTACTACAAAAATAATTTCTCCTTTTTTTACTTTATGTTGAGAACTATAAACATCTTCTTTTGCAGTCAGTGATTTTGAAAAATCAAAACCTCCTTCTGTTGTTATATTTCCAATTTGCAGTACTTTATTTTTTCCATCTTTTTTATTTGCAGTTGGCAAAATCCCTTTTTGTAAATCTCCATCAATAAAATTTTTTAAATCAGAAGATAAAAATTTTCCTTTTGAAATAGCTTTTAAATATTTTGTAAAATCTGGATTCCAATAATATGGATCAACTCTGTTTTTAGTTCTTAAATCATCTCTCGAAATACAAAAAATCATCTCCTTTTCTTCTTCCTCAACTTTCTCAATTCCCAATTCTCCCAATAAATACGGTTCAATACTCTCTAAAATTTCTTTCGCTTCTTGCTCTTTTTCTTTTTTCACCGCAAAAGCCTTATCCATTTTTTCAGATATTTCATCATTTATAACTACTGGAATACTTTTCAAAGCAGTATAATCAAGAGCCGGACGAGTTCCTCCTGTTACTCGTCTTGATGCTAATTTTCCCCCAATATCTGAGTTTAAAAAAGTTGCTAGTAACTCACTTGTTTTCCTATCTTTCGTTTTAATACAAACAATATGCTGATTTATATTGCATTCAAAATTTTCTGGAACTACTGAAGAGATTGCCATTCGTCCTACTCCTGTAATCTTTACTAATAAATCTCCTCCAGCTGATTGGCTTCTTTTTAGCATTTTTTCATGCACCTCTTTGCTAATATATTTAGCATTTGACTCTTTTAATCCTTGAGGAGATAAATTTTGTACTCTTAAAAAAGGCACTCCATTTTCTTTGTCAGAATAATATTCTGCATTTGCAGAATTTGGAGTTGCTCCACTGGAAATATCGATAATATAATCCGATAAAGTCTTATCAGATATTTTTTTTATCTGTTTTTCTAATTTTGTAAAATGAGGTTGATAAAAATAGTAATCGAATCTACCTTCAAACGATTCTTTATTTATCGCAAAAATCCACTCTAAATTTTTAGACTTTTTTTTTTGAAACCCAGTTGGATCTTTTTGAAATTCCCAGAAATTTTCAACTACTTCATCTAAATCGTTTTTACACGGTCTCCCTGTGCTATCAATTCCAATCTGTTCTGGTTGAGCCATAAAAATCGGATAATCTTCGGAAAATTTTCCTTTTTCTAAAATTAAAATAGAACTTTTTACTCCTGCTCCATAGTATCGAAACGCATCTTGTGGAAGTGAAACAACACCTAATAATTTAAAATGATCTAAAATCCAATCTCGTACATATTGCAAAGATGAATTTGTTAAAATTCCATCAGGTAAAACAACCGCCATTTTTCCGCCTTCTTTCAGAAACTGCCAACACCGTTCAATGAACAAAATTTCTGTTTTTTGATTTTTCATCTTTTTTCTTTTTCCTGCAGAATTTACCTTAGAAGCCAGCTCGTAATCTTCTAAATATGGTTTTTCACTTCCTCGAATTATTGCCCCAAATGGTGGATTTGTAAAAATAAAATCAAAATTATCATGCTTAAATCCTTTTTGGAAATTTGGTGTTGTATTAACTCTTGATTCCCATTTTTTTGTGTCTTCATTAAAAATCCTAATTTCATCTAAAACTTCTAACTCCAAAGTATCATGAGCAATTACATTTGTATGTCCATCATCATGCAAAATCATATTCATTTTTGCCACTCGTGCAATAGACTCAGAAATTTCACATCCAAAAAGTTTATATTCTGCAAAATCGTGCCAATATCTAAAATGCTCAATACTTTTTTTATCAGAAAAATATTCATCAGCTTGTTTTCGCAAAGTATCAAGAGCTTTAAGTAAAAATCCACCACTTCCACAAGCAGGATCAATAACCATACTTGCATCTGTAATTTCGTGCTTAAATAAGTCTAAACAAAATTGAACTGTTGGCGGAGGCGTAAAATATTGCCCAAAATCTCCTTTGAAAAAATTCCCCATAAATTTTTGAAAGGCTTCACCTTTCACATCTAAATCAGTTTTATGTAAAGAAATTTTTTGTAAATGCTCTACAACTGTTGTTATTTCTTGTGCATCTAAACGAATATCTTCCGAAAAAACTTCTGGATCTCTTTTTTTTGCTTCATTATAAATCTCATCAATTCGTTTTTTTACATTAGCAGTACTTTCTCCAGATTTTCTTTGAAATTGATAAAATTTTCCAGGTTTTGTCAGAGTTTTTTCATCAAAAACTTTTACAAAAATAACTTTTGCTACTTCTGAAAATGCTTCGCCAGGATTTCGTTTTCCTCCTTGCCAAATAGTTTGATGACATTTTTCTAAAATTGATTTTAAACCTTCTTGGTCAATCGTTCCCAATTCCCATAATTCATGGCCTTTTTTAAATCGCCATTCTTCTGGCTTATCATATTTTACAGGACAATCAGATTCTGCTTTTTCTAAAGGATTTTTTTCTGAGAAATTTTTTGTAAGAAAAAATCTTCTTGATTCCCCAGCTACTGTTCCAAAATATTCACTCGCTAAAACTCGTGCATTTCCTGCTCCTTGTTTTACAGCTTGTTCAAATTCTGCATCTGTTATGTCTACTCGTTTACACTCAATAACCAAAAAAGGCTCATCACTCCCTTTTTTATTTACAACAATATCAGCATAAAAATTTGGTACTCGTTGAGGCATTTCTCTTTCAAAATCAATATCTTTTGCTTCATATTGATATTTTTCTATCAATTCCATAAGAAATTCTGCTCTCACAATTTCTTCTGGATCAGTAATTTTATAACTTTTACCAGTTTTTATAAAATACTGTATTTTATTTTTTTCAATTTTCCAATATTTATTTTTTTCTCCTTCTAAAAGGAATTTATGTTGCTCTAGAAATTCTCTCATAAAAATATTTTTTAATTTTCTTTACAGTATCACCTCTACCATAGTATCTCAATTCATTTTTAATTTACCACACCATCACCCCAAAACAACTCCACTCATTTCACTTGGAATATCTAAATCTAAACTCTTTAAAAGAGTGGGAGCAATATCTTGTAATGTTCCAATTTTTTCTGTTTTTTCGTCATTCATTTTTTGAAGATTGATAAACGGTACATAATTTTTTGTATGAGAACTATCCGGTTCTCCATTTTCTGTAATCATGCATTCTCCATTTCCATGATCCGCTGTAATAAAAACTTGATACCCTTTTGAAACGGCAAAAGGCACAATTTTTTGTAAACATTCATCCAAAACTTCCACGGCTTTTTCAACCGCTTTTTCACTTCCAGAATGCCCTACCAAATCAGCATTTGCATAATTTTGAATAATAAGATTATATTCATTTTTTTCTAAATCTTTCATGAGTGCATCTGTTTGCTCAATAGCTGACATTTCTGGTTTTTCTGCATAACTTTTACATTTTGGAGAAGGCACTAAAATTCGGTATTCATTTTCAAATTTTTCTTTTGTTTGCCCAGATATAAAAAAAGTAACATGATTAAATTTTTCTGTTTCTGAAATTCTTAACTGATTTCCTCCTGCATTTGCAACAATTTCACCCAATGTATTTTTTACAGCAGAAGATCCAAAATTAAATGGTTGCACAGCATCATCTGAATATGGTCCAAAAATTCCATAATTTTCTGAAGAGACTCCAAATTCTAAAAGCTTTTGAGAAAACATAACCATTCTATCTGTTCTATAATTTATATTTATAACAACAGAATTTTTTGTAATTACTCCACATTTTTCAAGTAAAACAGGTGGCATGTAATAATCTGAATCTTCTGAATTTTTATAATAATTTTCCAAAGATTCTTTCCAATTTTTATGTGTTTCTTGTTCATTTATATTTTTACCCGTCATACAATTAAGAGATTTTTCTACTCGCTCCCAATTATTATCTCTATCCATTCCATAAAACCTCCCTCCAATACTTGCGATTGTTACTTCTAAATTATCCAAAATTTCTAAATATTGCGAAGCCGTTCGCTCTCCTACATCTCGGCCATCAAGCATTGCATGCACAAAAATATTTTGGCTTTTTATACCTGCTTTTTTTGCCATTTCTACTAAACCTGAAATATGATGAATAAAAGAGTGAATTCCTCCATCACTCATTAATCCTGTGATATGCAATGCATTTTGTTTTTTGGCAGATGACATCAGTTGTTTCAATTTTGTATTTTCAAAAAATTCTCCTGAATCAATCTGATCATTAATTTTTGTAAGTAAATGCTTTACTTCTCTCCCTGCACCAATAGTTATATGTCCAACTTCACTTCCTCCAGTTTGAAATTCTGGTAATCCAACAGCTGTTCCATGTGTTTTTAATTTTGCATATCCATGTTTTTTCATTAAACTATCTACATATTCAGATTTTCCATTAAAAATAGCATCTCCTGCATCGTGTTTTCCTAGACCATATCCGTCCAAAATTATTAAATATGCTTTTTTTGAAAATGATAAATTTGTCATGATATTGTAAAATTAAAAAATTATTATTACAACCATCATACCAATATATTAAAAAAATATGCAAAATTACTATGCTTAAATTTTAACTTCATTTAAATTTTCTGGATATCCTTCAGAATTTTTTATTCTCCACTGGCTCTCCATTTTCAACTCCCCTTTCACAGCAAAACCAGACGCTTTTTTATGACCACCTCCGTCAAAAACTTTTGATATTTTTGTCAAATCCACATCATCTCGCAATGTCCTCATAGAACCTTTTATTTTTCCATCTTCTCTCTCTGTTAACAACAAAGAATACAATGATTCAGGAACTGCATTTAAATAATCCACAACACCTGTTAAATCATCAAGACTAGATTTTGTTTGCTGAAAATCGAAATGACGAACAAAAGAAGATGCAACACCATCTTTATTTTGCGAAATTCTTGATAAAATTCTCCCCCATAATTTTAATTTTTCCAACGATTTTGTTTGAAAAATATTCCTAGAAATAGCCTTTAAATTTGCCCCTTTTCTCAACAAAAACCCAGATTCTGCAAATGTTTCTGCAGTAGCATTAGAATGCAACAATGACCCCGTATCTGTATACAACCCCATTTGTAAACATGTTGCCATTTCTTCAGAAATTTCCCATTGTAATGCTCGTAAAATTTTAGAAACCATTATTGTTGTAGATGCAACATCTCCCAACACAATATTCACATCTCCATACATTTCATTTGATACATGATGATCTATATTAATTAATGGTATTTTTTGTTTAAACAATTCTGGATATTCTTCATGCAACCCAAACATTTTATAAGTTCCACCGTCCACACAAATAGCTAAATCATATTTATCTAAATCAAAATCTGAAGTATATTCCAATGCTTTTTTTGTAAATTGAAATTCTAAAGGAAGTGAATCTTTACAAAACAAAGTAACTGTTTTTTTAAATTTTTCCAAAATATGAGCCAATGCCATAGCACTACCAGAAGTATCACCATCTGGACGCTGATGAGAAATTAAAACAATATTATTTGCATTTTTTATCAAAGTATACATTTTTCTTAACTCATCTTTAAATTGAGCTTGAAACTTAATATCTAAATCTTTCAATACATTATTTTTTTCAAAATTTTCTTTTAACATATACATATATTTTTATAAAAAAATTATTTAATTATTACTCAATTATTAATTCACTTTTTTATATTTGTATAGAAGAAAATATTTTTACATATATTTTTATATTATGCAAGTTTTTATATTTTTTTAAACTCACAAATTTTTAAATCAAATCGATGATTTTCATCTGCTATAAATTTCTTACATGAAATTTCTATAAATTTTTTAAAATCTATTTTTGGAAAAAAACTATCAGCTTCTAAAAAATTACCATTTACAAATGTTATTGATAAATGAGTAGCATGATCTAAAAATAAATCATAAATCTTGCTCCCACCAATAACCATCATTTCATAATTTTTATCTAATTTTATGTTTTCTGCATATAAATCTAAAACATCCTCCACACTAAATGATAAATATGTATTTTCAAATTTTGAAATATCATAATTTTTATCTCGTGTTAAAATTATATTTTTTCTATTTGGCAATGCTCTTCCAATACTTTCAAATGTTTTTCTTCCCATCACAACTGTTTTTCCCCTTGTTCTTTCTCTAAAATGTTTCATGTCATTTGGCAAATCCCAAAGCAGTGCATTATTTACACCAATTTCATTATTTTTGCCCATCGCAGATATTAGAGTTATCATGTTTTATTTTATTATGTTTTATTTTATTATGTTTTATTATTATTTAATATTATTTAATATTATTTTTTCTGATAATTTTACATCTTTTTTGATTTGTTCTACTAATTTTTCCACAGAATCAAAATTTATAACATCTCTTAATTTTTCTACTATCGAAAATCCAACTCTTGTACCAGATAAAATCTCTACCAAATATTTATTATCATCAATATTTTTTGTAAATTTTTCCAATACAAAAACTTCTATTCTAAACTCTTTTTCTTGAAATGTTGGACGACTTCCCAAATGCAAAAGACCTACAAAATCTATTTTTTTATCATCTATAAACAAAAAAATATTTACAAGAAATACGCCAGAATTTTTTTGCAATTCCAGCATGTTTCCTTCGTTTTGAAGATATATATTAATAGTTGGAAACCCCAAAGTTTTTCCTCTTCCATCCCCTTTTTCTGTTTTTCCTAAAAATAAAGTCATCATCACTGTTTTTAGTATTTATTATTTTTTAGTATCTTCTTTTAATCCAATAAATATATTCTTTTTTTCTTTTAATATAGGTGGAGTTAATCCAACTATTAAATACCGAGTAAATGTAATAGCAGTAAACATTGAAACAAAAATACCAATCGCAAGAGTTATAGCAAATGCTTTAATAATTGAAGTTCCCAACGCAAATAAAATAAAACATGTAATTAACGATGAAATATTAGAATCTCGAATAGACGACCACGCTTTATCAAATCCTGTAGCAACTGCATCAGAAAATTTTTCTCCAACTCTTAATTCTTCTTTAATTCTTTCAAAAATAAGAATATTTGCATCTACAGCCATACCAATAGAAAGAATGACCCCTGCTATTCCAGAAAGAGTTAAAACAAATCCAAAATATTTAAACAATGAAACCAAAAATAATGCATAAAAAACCAAAGCACCTATTGCTAAAATTCCGGCAAATCTATAGAAAAATATAATCCAAATTGTAACCATTGCAAAACCAATAAGTGCTGCATAAATAGATAACTCTAATGCTTTTTCTCCTAAGCTTGCAGAAATTTTTCGCTCTGAAATCAAAAAAACTGGTGCAGGAGTTGCTCCTGAATTTAAATTTTCAGTTAACTCATTTGCCTCTTTTTGAACAGCTCGTAAATTTTCTCCAGCCCCCATAGAAATTTGTGCATTTCCAGAAATTTTTTCTCTTACACATGGAGCTGAAATATTTTCATTATCTACAAAAATTGCAAATTGATCACCACTAGCACCACAAACTGTATTTTTATGAGACGCCAATTCCTCTGTTGTATCTCCAAATATTTTTGCTCCCTCTGGTGTAAATTCAATATTTACAACTGGTTTATTTGTATTTTGATCTGTCCCAACTTTTGCAACTTTAAATTCTCCTCCACCCAATGCAGTAGATTGCCATTTTGGAGTATAATATAAAAATCGCACAAATCGAGAATCTTCTTTTTCTGTAACTTCCTTTTTTTTATATGCATCAATTTCACCATTTGATTGTGCAGATAAATCAATAAGAGAATATAAAAAACTTTGATTCTCAGAATCATAATCGGATTTCTCAATCAAATATTTTCCAGATAAAATCCATGATTTTAAATTATCCAATTTTGCAATATCATCCAATACTTCTGATGGTAATTTTTCAATTGAAATATTTTTTTCACTTGGAAATTGTTTTTCTGCATCTGCAAACGTTTTTTCAGATTTCAATGATGTTCGTTCTTTTTGCGTAAGCTCAGACTGATAATATGTCAATAAATACACATTATTTGGAAGTTTTTCAGCTTTTTCAGACCATCCAACATATTTAGGATTTTGAGTTAACAATTTTTTTGCCAATTCTTTATTTCCTAATACTCCTGCTTCAATTTCATCTAAAAATGCATCTTCTAAATTTAAACCTCTCCCTTCTTTTGCAAGTGTTACAGGACGTGCAACATCATCAAAATTTTGATTATTTTTTCTTGCACTTTCCAATAAAATATTTACAGTATTTTCTTTTATTTTTTCACCATTTTCTCCATTAGGATATGGTTTTTTAAACTCTAAAGAAGTTATTTTTTCAAGTTTTGCTCTATTTTCTTCTGTATCAATATCCGTAGTAAGCTCTACCACAACAAACCAATCATCTCCTCTTTGTGAAGAAAAAACAGTAACTTCTTTTGTTCCATCTGGATCAATTCGTTTTTTTAATGTCTTTACCACTCCATTTGCAATTTCAGATTTTTTTAATGCTGACGAATTTGTATTTAATTCATCCGTCTCAGAAACAATTCCCATTTTCTTTTCCGCTTCAGAAAAATCTATTTTATATTCCAATTTTGTACCACCAGCCAAATCAATTCCAAGTTTTATTTTATAATCAGAAATTGTTTCTTGAACAGAAGTTGGTAATTTTTCTTGTATATTTTTAGGAAGATTAAACACTCCTAAACTTACAGTAAATATAGCCAAAAGTGTAAATTTAATCCAAAACCATGTATTTTTCATATATTTAAAATTTAAATTATTTATTAATCTCTCTTACTTAACTATTTACTTAACTATTTACTTAAACTCTTATTTTTTAACCTTTATTATAAAGCTAAATCTAATAAAACTTCTTTTGGAACACGAGATTTAGTTACTCCACTAGCAAGCAAAACCCCAACTGCACCTTTTTCAATAGCAATTTTTACATCAGAACCGGTTTTTATGCCAGCCCCAATTAAAACTTTATTTTTTCCTATTTTATCAACACTATCAGAAATCAATTCTGGCTGAGCAGTAGAAACAGAAATATCACCACCTATTAATTCTGGTGGCTCTACTGCAATAAAATCTGCATCTGAATTTTTTGATAAAAATTCTCCTTCTTCTGGATTTTCTGCACAACACACAACTTTTAATCCTGCATTTTTAGCAAAATTAATAGTTGAAATTAATTCTTTATAATCATATTCAGAAGAAAATCTATTTTCACTATGATTTAATACAACACCTTTTACTCCCATTTTCACCAACATTTCTGGTAAAATTTTTCCAGTAGAAGACCCAAAGCCTGCATTATCACAATGTTGAGCATAAATATCTATACTATCTGCAAATTTATTACAAATATTTTGTATATCTAAAGAATTTATAGCCACTGCAAAAATAACATCATCTTTAATTTGATGAACTTCTTTTTGTGCATCAATATGCACTTGAACAAGTGTTTCTGCATTATCAAATACACCTGTAGGATATGCCTTAAAATTTGTCAAAATTATCATTACTTTTCTATAAAAAATATATAATCAAATATTAACATATAAATAAATAAAAAATAAGAAAAATATTAATAAAATAAATAATCCCCTATTTTATCAAAGAAAAATTATTTCTATGCCAATCATTCATTCCATACTTCAAATTATATACTTGTTGAAATTTCATTTTTTTCATAAGTTGCAATGTTTGCCCAGACCTGTTTCCACTATGACAATAAATAAAATATCTTTTTGTTTTATCCAATTTAGACAATTTTTTTGCAAAATCTGATTTATAAAAATCTAACATTTTTGCATTTTTAATATGCCCATCATTAAACTCTTGCAATGTTCTTACATCTAAAATTACATTTTTTTTATCTCTTTTTGTTATTTTATCTGTAAAACTTTTAAATTTTTTAGCAGAAATAGATTCAAACAATGCTTTATCTAATTTTTCCTCTAATACTTCTTTTAATGCTTCACTTTCTAAAACTTTAGAATTACTCTCACCAGAACACCCAGCAAACAACAAAACCCCAAAACACAAACAAAGACTTATTATTTTTTTCATATATACAATATTAAAATTATTTTTTTTCAGCTTTTTACTATTAATTCAATTGCTCATGAATAAAAGATAACCATTTTTTATAATCTTTTTGTGTGTCTTTCTCTATATCAATAATCCAAATTTTTAATTCATCTTTTTCATAATGCACAGTGAACAATATTCTACACCTTCCTACTCGTTTTCTAAATCCATTTTCTAACCCAGATAACGACTTTAATTGAGACGCTAAAATATTTTTATCTTCTAATTCATTAAGAGCCATCATCAAAGAAAGAAACAATGTGTTTTCTTTTTTTTGAAAATATCTCAACTTTTTTTCAGCTTTTTTATGAAGAACAATATTCATTTTCTACAAATAAATAAATTATATCAATTCTTTTTTCAATGCACTCCAATCTGTAAAATCTTCTGGTTTTGCAGTTTTCATTGTTTCTTTAATTTCTTCTGCATCACACCACTCTTGATATTTTTCAGCAAGCTTTTTATACATTTTTTGAGGAACCAAAAAAAAGAAATCTTTTTTTCTTTCATCTTCAATTAAAATAGGTTGCTGTAATTTTAAAGCCTCCTGCCTAATCGAACTATTTTTTGAAAATTCTCGAAACGAAGTTACGAAACCAATATTTGATACATTTGTACTCATTATTTTTTATAAAAAAACATTTAGAATATTTTAACATGACACCATTTTCTCAATCAACCTTATCCAACACTTTGCAAAAATTCATTTCGTGTTCGTGAATCAGATCGAAAAAGCCCACGCACTGCGATAGTTTGCATTTCAGCATTTTCTTTTTTTACACCTCTCATTTGCATGCACATATGCGAAGCCGAAATTTTTACAGCAACACCTTTTGCATCAAGTAAATTTTCTAATTTATCTGCAATTTGCATCGTTAGCCTTTCTTGATTTTGAAGTCTTTTAGAAAACTTATTCACAATTCGTGGAATTTTAGAAAGACCAATAATTTTTTTATTTGGAATATACGCAACATGAGCAACCCCCGTAAACGGCAACATGTGATGCTCACACAATGAATGAAATTGAATTTCCTTTACTAAAATCATTTCATCATAACTCTCCCCCTCAAAAATTGTATTAATTTTTTCATCAGTAGTGCGATACCCTTCTGTAATTTCTTCCCACGCATTTGCAAAACGAGAAGGAGTATCAAGTACCCCTTCTCGCTTTGTATCTTCACCAATTGCTTCTAAAATCAAAGTACACGCTTGTTTTAATTTTTCCTTATCTACAGACATTATATTTTAATAAAATTATTAAATATCAAATTTAGTATTATAACATTCTTGGCATTCAACAATAAATTCTGATGCTGCTTTTGCATCAACAGTTCCAGTAACTTCCACTTTCTTTTTTTCTAAATCTTTATAATGTTCCATGAAATAAATCATACTTTCCAATTCTTTTTCATCAATATCAGATAAATCTTTAATATTTTCAAGACGAGAATCTCCAAGTGGAACTGCAAGAACTTTATCATCTCGTTCTCCGTTATCATCTACAGAAAGCATTCCAACAACTCGACAAGGAACAAGTACACCAGGTACAAATGGTTTATTTCCTAAAATAATTACATCTAAAGGATCATTATCAAATTCATTCCATGTTTGAGGAATCAATCCATAATTAAAAGGATATGGCATTGGTGTTTTCAAAATTCTATCTACCATCACCATTCCATAGTCTTTGTCATATTCATATTTCACATTATCTCCACATGTAATTTCTAAAATTACATTAATTTCAGAAGATTTATCTGACACAAGTGCAGGAACTGCATGAAACGGGTTTTTCATAGAAAAAGACATAATATATTGATTAAATAGTATAAATTATAAGCGTATTAATTATTTTTGAGTATTTTTAAAATCTGCAAATGTTGTAATTTCAACATTATTCATAACAACATCTTCCAATGGTTTATCTGATGGATTTGTTTTTACTTTTGAAATTTTATTTACAATATTCATTCCAGAAATAACTTCTCCAAATACTGCGTGTCTATTATCTAAAAAATTATTATTTGCAGTATTTATAAAAAACTGAGAACCGTTTGTAGCAGGACCAGAATTTGCCATAGAAATAGAACCTATATTGTTTTTTGCAGTATCTGCAAATTCATCAGCAAAACTTCCTCCCCAAACACTTTCTCCACCTCTACCAGTTCCAGTTGGGTCTCCTCCTTGAAGCATAAATCCATCAATTATTCTATGAAAAATAATTCCGTCATAATATTTTTTCTTTGCCAACTCAGTAAAATTTTCTACAGTTTTTGGTGCTGCTTCAGGAAAAAAACGAAGAGTAATATCTCCATAATTTGTATGAATTATAGCAACAGTTTCATCATCTTTTACCGCTCCAGCTTGTAATAATTTTTCATCAGTCATAATTGCATTTTCAATTAAAATATCTGTATTTTCTATAACAACAGGAATTTCTGTTGCAACAGGCGTTTCTGCTCCTGGTAATACTGCCAAAACAAATAACATTAAAAAATCTAACATAAAACAATTTGTAATAAAATAAAAAAATTACATATATAATAATACATTTAAACAACAGAAAACTAGAGAATTTTTAGATTATTTTTTTCTTCTTAAAAATATATATAATTCAACTGCAAATAATCCAAAGAAAAAACCAGCAATTCCTCCTCCCATTGTCCAAAAACTTTTATGCGGACTTTTTTCTGTAATAACAGGTTTATCTAACAAGATATTAAATTTTGTATTTGCTAAATTATTATATTTTTGTAATTTATATTCTAAATTTTTTATAAATTTTTTAGCATTATTTTTTGCAATATTTTCAGAATCCGATGTAAACTCAAATATAATATTTCCACGCTCTTGCTTTCTGCTTGAAATTGAAAATCCTAGATTATTTTTAAAACTTGGTGCAAGCGTCCATCCCAATATAGCTTCAGAAAAAAAATGAGAAGATGTTTCTTTTTCTTCAACACTAGAATCTATATCACTACTTAAAACAGTTGCAAAAATAACTGTTTCATATTGAATTGTTAATATTTCAATATTACTTTTTTGCCATCCTATAAAACTCCCAACAATCGCAGTACATGCAACAAATGCAATTTTCACATAAATATTCATTTTTTTATTTATTAAATTTTTATAAGTAAGTATAAACCAGTATAAATAAAATATAAATCTAAATATAGTTATTTTTAAAATTATTTTTTTTGATTATTTTTTGATTACAAATATGATAAAATTTTTATAAATTTATTAAACCCTATGCATAGAAAAAAATTTTTCCAAGGATTAAGCAGAATTATTACAGATTTTTCAGCTGTAATTTTATCTTGGAGCTTGGCATATATTGTCCGACCTGTTACAGACCTTATTCCAAATATAGCATATCACTTCCCTGTTTCAAATTTACCAAATTTTTCTTTTTTTCAAGAATTTATTTTATATTCAGCTTTTGGTTTTATATTCATTTTATTTTCACTTTTTTTATACTCATATAATACTGAAACTTCTGCATCAAAATATTTTTCATGGAAAATTATAGGAGCGTATATTTGGGGCCTGATTCTATGGGCAATGAGCATTATTGCTATATATGCTTTAGTTTTTCATGAACTGATTTTTTCACGAGTAATGCTAGCACAAACAATGATTTTTACGATGTGTATTGGCTTATTTTTTCGATATATTTTACATATAATATTTGATATACATTTCCCAATCAAAAGAAATATTATATTGGTAGGAAATATAAAAAATATTGAAAATCTGAAAAATATACTAAAAACAAAACAAAAATACACTATAATATTTTCTGGAAATTCTGAAGAAGCAATGTCTTTTTTGCAAAATCAAAACAATAATATATACATATCAGATATTTTTTTTACAGATGGAAAAGACAAAGAAACCTTTGAATCTAAAGAAAAAATAAAAATTTTCTCTGCTGAAAAAAATATTTTTTTACATATTATCCCACATCATTCTCAAGAATTTTTAGGACATGCTCATTTTAATGTTATTGAAGGAATTCCTGTAACAACATTTACACATATTCAACAAAATTATTGGTTTTTTGCTTGGAAACGGTTTTTTGATATTACAATAAGTTTTCTATTGCTTATAATTTTATCTCCATTATTTTTATTTGTTGCCATTAAATTAAAACAAAATATTATTTATAAATCTAAAAGAGTTGGAAAAAATGGAAATCTTTTCACTATTTACAAATTTCGCTCTATGGTAATGAATGCAGACAAAATAAAAGATAATTTATTAGAAAAAAATAATAGAGAAGGACCATTGTTTAAAATAAAAAACGATCCACGAATTACCTCTTTTGGTAAATTTTTACGAAAAACATCAATAGATGAATTACCACAACTGTGGAATGTTATAAAAGGAAACATGTCTCTTATTGGACCTCGTCCACATTTACAAAATGAAGTAGAACAATACACATCATCACAAAGAAGGATTTTATCAGTCAGACCTGGTATTTCAGGACTGGCACAAGTTTCAGGAAGAAGTGATTTATCATTTGAACGAGAAATTTTTCTGGATTCATATTATTGCGAAAACATGAATTTTTGGCTTGATATAAAAATATTTATAAAAACGCCTATTATTTTAGCATTTGGAAAAGGTTCAGACTAAATAAAAAAACACACTATACAATGTTTTTTTATTTTTCACACATATTATAAGGTTATATTCTATAAAAAATAAAAAATAGCTTGATTCAGTTATATATTATGCTGTAAAATTTATCAGCTGCATTTCAATACTGCATTATTCCTCGGTAGCTCAGTGGTAGAGCACACGGCTGTTAACCGTTAGGTCACTAGTTCGAATCTAGTCCGGGGAGCCATTATTTACAAATAGAAAGCCTTTCGATTATATCGAAAGGCTTTTTTAGTTTGTACTGCACCTTCCCACGATTTAAAGAGGGGTTAGAAAGTACAAAATTTATCAGTGCTCGCTTTTGAGCTACTTTCGAACTTTTAAATAATTCAACAGAACGCGATGCTACAGATAACAAGTAAGTAATGGTAATTGCAAACTTTTCATCAGCTCCATTATGCATTGTTTTTTCTACACCTACTGTAAGCAATTCTTCTCTTAGTGTTTTGGCTTTTTGGTTATATATAGTCTCGGTAATACCCCCTTGCCGATGGATGAAATTTTTCATACTCAAAAATTTTATATTTTTCTTGAGGTACATTCAGAATTATTGTATCGATCATTATTACTTTTTTTAGAAATTACATTTTTATATTCAGCAAATATTGCTTTTTCAATTTTTTTAGAAAGTTCTTTTGTTATTGGATTGAAAATATATTTATTATTTTTTTGTGGATAAGTAAGTCTATATTCTTCTTTTGATAGTTTTTTATGAATTCCTATAGAACTTAAAAATAAAGAATTATTGAGTGTGAAGCTTGCAAATCCAACCAGTCCATTTTTTGGATATATTAGAATTATCTTTACATTTGAAATCATTACTATTTTGGTAAAAGGTTTTGTTCTTTATCTATTTCAACAAGCAATTTTATAAAGCCAAGTAAATTTTCCGAAGCATCATTAATCTCTACATCAGAAATTTCTTCTGAATATAAATTTTGTAAGCCGTTGATAATAAATTTTTCTGGTCCCATATGCTTTCTTGCTTAGATACGCAAGTATTGTACAAAGATACCCTACTGGTAAGAGCAGGGTAGGTTTTTTGTCTATAGGTAGAGGGTTTATGTGAGTTGTGTTATTGATTTGGGTTAGGTTTTATTTTAATATCTTATCTTGTAAATCAGAATACCCAGTTATAACTCCATATTTTATATTACCTTTAGATAAAATATCAAAATGTTTTTTTGCATATTCAATTTTCATTGCTTCAGATTTTTTGAGTTGCAAGGTGCTCATACTTCCTTTTGTTTCAGCAATAAAAAAGATATGCTTTATTTCTTTTGAATCGATTACAATTGCCCAATCAGGATTATAATTTCCTACAGGGGTTGGAATCTTAAATCCATTTGGTAGTTTTGCATATACCGAAATATCAGACCCTGTTTCAAGTTCTTGAGCAAAAAGAGTTTCTATTTTTGAATCTGTTTTTACATAGTCATAAATATGTTTTTGGACTTTTAAAATATTTTCCTGAGATGAGCCATTTAACCTATTTATAGTAAAAATTTCATCATCATATACATTATTTGTTTTAGAGTAAATAATTTTATTGATAAGTGTTGTTGCTTTTTGTTCAGCAATAAAACGAGATATTTCTATTATAAAATGTTCTGGGTTTTCAGATAATTGTAAAAAAGAATTTTTATTTATTCCTTTCAATATTTGCACTGTTGTTTTTCTACTAACATCTGCCGATTTTGAAATTTCTCCCACAATATCATATCGTGTTGCCCCTATGATACTTTTTGCCTTTCTTGTTTCACTCCCTCTCATTTGCATTGAGTCCTTGGTGGCCAGTTGCTCTTTTTTAAAGGTATTTAGTTGATCACCTTGTGTAACAGTTACTTTCACTGTTTTTACTTGAATATTTTTATCGATTTCAATAATTGCATTTTGCACTAACTCATTTGTATCAAAATCTACTTGGTAGCTCGTTTTTACTTTTATTTGATTCCAAAGATCTTGAAATTCTTTTTTTTGAAAATTGCTATTTGGCTTTATATTCCTTTCATCAATATCATTTTTCTTTCCATTTTCTGTTCCAGAAAAATTATCAGTATTATAAATTTTCTCTATAAATTGTGAAATTTCTGGTACAAAATCTATAAATTCATCAGGAAGAGTAAAATTTTTCTCTTCTATTTCTTTTTTGAGAGTATCAGTGATTTTATATTCAGAATCTATCAGGTTTTTACCTTTTAAATCGAAAATAAGGTTCATTGCTTTTTCATCATTCATTGTAAGGGTTTCTCCTTTTTCATTTTCAAAAACTTGAGTTTTTAAAATGGCAACAGTGAGTTTTATTGGTCTATCTGATAGAGAGTTCATCATTTCTTTTTGGAGAGCATCGGAAAACGATTTATATGATTCACTCGCCACAACAGTAAGAGTATTAACTTCAAAAAATTCGGATTCTGTTTCGAGTTTTTCAAAGTCCATTCTTTCTCCTGATTCATTGACAGAAAGCCTGAGCCCTCGACCAATTTCTTGTCGTTTATTATTCTCTGACTGACTGTGTTTTAGAGTACAAATTTGAAAAATATTTGGATTATCCCATCCTTCTCGTAGAGCTGAATGAGAAAAAATAAATCGAGTTGGCTCTGAAAAACTTAACAGTTGTTCTTTATTTTTCATTATCAGGTCATAGGCATCAGTATCATTACTTCCTATATTTTCTTTTCCTCGTGATTCTTTTGAGTCAATAAATTTTCCTTTTTTATCTTTTGAAAAATATCCGTTATGTACTTCTTGAGCAGAAAATTTTTCTAAATACTTATTATATTCTGGAGAAAATAATGATTTTTGCTGAAATATATTTATATATTCTTCTTCAAAAATTTTTTCGTATTCGGCCTCTCCTTGCAAATAGTTTCCTTTTTCATCGTATCTTCGGTATTTAGCAACTTCATCAATAAAAAATAATGATAAAACCTTTATTCCTTTGTGAAATAATTCTTGCTCTTTTTGAAAATGAGAGAGAATAGTTTCTCTTATTTGGATTCGCCTGATATGTTTTTCATCAACATCTCCAATGGCTTGCCCAAGATAAATAGAAATTCCGTTAGTAAATAAAACCTGTGAAGTTTTTGCGTTTATTTCTTTTACTACAAATCCTCTATACTCTTTTAATTCTCCTGACAACACAAATAAATCATCTCCCTCTGATACTTTTTTTTGTATTTTTTTAAGCCCTTGTTTTTGCTTTTTTTCAAATTCAATCAATGCTGTCGGATAGCTTTTTGTGGAAACATGAATAGTATCTAAATATATATAACTATTTGTTCCTTCATTCCCTATTACTTCCACTCCTTTAACCGAAATTTTCTTCACCAATTTTTGGTTGTACGCATCAATTGCATCCAGTTGATATACCTTATTATATTCTTTTTTATGCGTGGCAGAATACCGCAAATGAAAAAGTGGATTAAATTCTGATAATTTTTTTTCTGCTTTATCTCCAAATCGTTGTGGTTCGTCAATTATCAATATAGGGTTTGCTCGTTTAATAATATCTATTGGGCGTTCTGACTGAAGGCTATCTAATTTTTGATAAATCTTTCTTGCAGGTTCTCCTCCTGAAATTTTTCCATCAGGTTCTTTTATATTAAAGGCTTGATAATTCATTATTATCACTTCTATATTGCTAGTATTGGCAAAATTCTTGAGATTAACGAGGTTGGATTTATTTTTTGTGTTGTATGTAAAAAATCGTATTTTTTCGCCATAGGTTTCATGAAAATGTTCTGCGGTAATTTCCAGAGATTTTTGTACTCCTTCTCGAATAGCAATAGACGGCACCATTATAATAAATTTATTCCATCCATATTTTTTATGCAGTTCAAACATTGTTTTTATATACACATATGTTTTTCCTGTTCCTGTTTCCATTTCAATAGAAAAATTGAGAGGATTTTCTAAGTTCTCAGAATGTTTTATTTCATTTTTTTTCTGTATATTTTGCAGGTTTTTAAGCAATATATTTTGAGGAAGAGAAAGTGGAGCATTAGAAAAAATAGAATATTCAACCGTCCCATCTCTTCCAATAACATTTTTTCGTTGATTTTTTTGCTGTCCTTCAAAAATATCTACAACTGATTGAGTTGCATCTGCTTGATATTGCTGATGTTTAAATTTAATTTTCATAGATTTTTTTTAATTACTAACATATCCTTATTTTGTTCTTATTTCCCTTAAATTTATATTTTTTGTTCTAAATATGTAAATATGGCTTTATTAAGAGCAAAAACAACATATCCTTATTTTGTTCTTATTTCCCTTAAATTCAAAAAATTCACTCTTTTTTTAAAAAACAATATATTGCATTTTTATCTCGTATTTTTTTTGATTTTCGATCAAGAATGCCTTCTTCGCAAAATTTTTTCAAATAACTCCTCACTGTTTTTTCGCTATTTTCAATGGAATGAGCAATTTCAGAAAGGCTTCCTTTGTGAAAGCGAAAAAAATATTCAAGGATTTTTCTTTCGCTTTCATTTCCTTCTTTCCATTTTTGCTCAATCTTTTTCATAACATCTTCTTCAATTGTTTTTTCATGGTCAGCAATTTTATTTCGTAAAACAAGCGTAACTGATCCATTTTTTTCAAAATATTCTGGTTTTGAAAGCATTGATTTCTCCATTGATTCATAAATTCTTTTTACTCCTTCATTTAATTCTCGAACATACCCCATATCAGTAAGAACCCTTGCCACTCTAGGATTTCGAGCAAATCGCTCTGTTTGAATATTTTCGATGGTTACTTGTGCAGGAAGAGGACCACTATTAGAAATTTCTATTCTATCGTCAAATTGTTTTATAAGAACAGGATTTCCCTGAATATTATACGATCTATGGCAAAGAGCATTCACTATTCCTTCTATCCACGCTTCTTCAGGATATTCTGGGATTTTTACGAATTTTCCTTCTGCTACTTTAAAAAAATAATAATCTCGAAGAGATGCGTAAATAAAGCGTTGTAATACCTCTATTAGTCGAGGTATACATTTTTCAAATCGTTCATCTTTTATTACATTATGAGATATTCCTACTTTTTCGGTAAGTCCTTGATATCGAACATACCGAACAGAAGCTGAGGGAATATATTTTTCTGGATTTTCTGAAAAAAGAAGAATTGCAGAGTTTTTAAAAAAATATTTCCCTTCTTTCTTTACAGCTAAATGTCTATTTACTAAGAGATCTTTATAGCTTCCAGAAAATTTCATTTTTTCTTTATAGGATTCTAAAACTTTTGTTCTCATATCTTCATAATCAAAATCTTCTCGAATTTGATCTTCATATTGTCGAATCCCTTTATCATACTCTAAATTTCTTGATTTTTCTCTTCCCAGTTTTCTATTGGTATCATTAATTCGTAAATATACTTCTTCATTATCTTTTCGCATAAAAACTCGCTCATAATCTTGCTCCACATGAAACAAAAAAAATAATTCCCCTGTTTCCAGTGTTACTTCTTCTCTTTCTACTTTTGCTGAAGGCAAAATAAAATCAAAAACAAGGCTTCTATATTGATCTGTAAGAGAAGAGTCTAATGTATGAAGATTTTGTACTTCTCCTTCATCAGAGATTCCAAGGGCTAAAACTCCTCCATCTGCATTTAGCATTCCTATAATTTCATTTGCTACTTTGCTCGGTTTTACTCCTTTTTCTTCAATTCCTTTTCGTTCAAAATATTGGTCCTCTTTTTTTGTTTTAAGAAAATCAAGTGTTATTCGTGCATCTTTATTTGAAATAAATTCCATTTTAAATAAATTAAATATAATTTTCCCTTATAGCACTCTCACAACTGTTTCTGGTGATAAGTTTTTAAGTCTAGTGCTCGTATTTATTCTATCTTTATCATCTTGAAAACAAGCATCTTGAAACACCACTCTCAAGGGTTTGCATTCGGCTATACTATCAATAATTTCAAAGTTTATATTATCGTCAAAGCAAGCGACCAAGGCATTGTGTGCTACAAAAAACACAGTATTTTCGTTTATTTTTTTTGTTTCTATTGGCAAGTCGAGGGTGAGTCCGAGGTCGAGCATTGTTTGGGTGAGCAAGTCTTGAGGAGTTCGGTTTTCTTTTATATTGCTTTCCATAAATCCTAAGCTTTCTTGTGTTATTTCATCAGCTTTATAAAAAACATTTTTCATATTTGTTGAGTCTGTTTTATATACACGAAACCCAATATCCAAAGGTTTTTCTCCTTTTTCTTCTCGTTCTTTCAATTTTTCTGCATTTTCCTCCAAAATCTTTTTCCCCGCACGACGGATTCGTTCTTTCCCAATTTCTGGAATAGTTTTGTATCCTGCTTTAAAAGCCTCACTTTTTTCGTCTGTTTCTTCTGGCAACTGCACCATCACAAATTTCCTATTCCCTCCGTCTTCGGCGTTGAGTTGCATCGTTGCGTGGGCGGTTGTTGCTGAACCAGAAAAGAAATCGAAGATGAGGTCAGTCGAAGAAGTGCAATGGAATATTAATCCCCTAATAATACTTACGGGTTTAACCGTTTCAAATCCGTGTTTTCCTAGCAGAGTACTTAGCTCTTTTTTAGCACTTTCTGCAGTACCTAATTCTTTTGATAAGAAACCCCAAAATGGCTGTGTAATATCAGAACTTTCATTTTCTGGTCGCATTTTTAAAATAATGGATTCGTTTTCTATAAGTAAATCATTATTTTTTTTATAAAAATCAATTTTATCCTTACCTAGTTGCCATTGTTTCCCATCTGGAGGGGATATCCCCTTAATACTGTAGACCATTGTATCACGCCCCCTCATTCCATCTGCATTCATCACCTCAAGTGGATATCTACGAAAACTCCCTTTTTCATCTTTATCTGGATACTTTTTTTCTCCTATTTTTAATAAATTAAACCTTCTACAGCTGTTTTTTGTATAAAGAAGTATGTGTTCTACTTTTGGTTGTAGTTTATTGTAAGAAGTCTTAGTATTTTGAGATTTTGTTTTTGATTCCCATCCAATATTTCCAACAAAATTCTCTTCTCCAAAGACTTCGTCGGCTATTTTTCTTAAATTATGCACTTCATTGTCATCAATAGACATAAAAATTACTCCGTCGTCTTTTAGTAAATCTCTTGCTACTATCAACCTTTCATACATCATACTTAACCAATCGCTGTGAAATCTTCCGTTGGTGTCGGTGTTTTTAAACAACTTTCCACCTTCTTCATCTTCTATCCCAAGCCCATCTTCATACTCTTCTTTTGAAATTTTAAATTTGTCAGTGTAGACAAAATCTTTTCCTGTGTTATATGGCGGGTCTATATAAATCATTTTTACTTTTCCCAGATAACTTTCTTGTAAAATTTTTAATACTTCAAAATTATCTCCTTCAATATACACATTTTCTGTTTCGTCAAAATTGACGCTGTCTTCTGGAATAGGTCTCAGGGTTTTTGTTATAGGTGTGTTTGCTTTTACTAGCGACCGTTTTTTTCCTGGCCAATCGAGACGGTATCGTTCTTCACTTTCGTCAGTAACATCTTTTGAAAGAATTTGTTTGAGTAAATCAAAATCTACTGCTTTTTTTGTTTCTCCATTTTCATCTTTTTTTTCTGTAATAACATTGGGAAATAATTTTGCTATTTCAGAAATATTATTTTCTGTTCCGTCGGGAGTTTGCATATTAAGTTTTTTCATAATATTTTTTAAAAGAGTTTTTTAAGAGATGATTTTTTCAAATTAAGCTCTTGATTAAGAGGTAATTTCTTATTGAATTGCTTTTCTTTGCGTACTTTGTTTTCTAATACTTGTATTTCTTTTTCTATTTCATCAATTTTGTGATGCAACAAAACTTTATCAGAAAAAAACTCTTTTTTTAAGGCTCTTTTATCTAAAAAAGTTTCTACGATATTTTCATATACTGTTTGGAGATTTTCTCCTCGCACAGGAATATTTTTTTCATCATCAGAACTATCCCAATCAAGAGAATAAAAACGCTGTTTTAATTTATGAGTATAAAAAATACCTGCGGTTTGTTCTTGCAAGTAAGTAAACACAAAAAGAATAGTATATGGAATAAATATATTTATTTGGGCGATAGCTTTGTAAGGAATTTTTTTTTGTTTGAGTTCAATTTCAAAAACTTCAATTTCTTCTATCTCTTTTGTTTTAGAAATATTTACTGTGGATTCTGAAATTTTATATTTCCAAATTATTTTTTGAATGTGATTGGTAAATTCATCTTTTATATCTGTTTTTTTAAGAAATTTTTGCGTAAATTTTGTTTTTGCAACAAATTTTTCTACCAGTGCCGATGAAGGAAGTGAAATGTGTATTTTCATCTATAAAAAAAAATTATTCAATAACTAAAAAAGAAATCAGTTCAAAATCTTCAAGTCCTTTTATGGTGTCCACAAGAGCGGTTGTTCCACCTGAAGAAAATAAACTATCAATTTCAGAATCTTCTTTTACTTGTAATATTGACTCTATAGAACAAGATAATAAATCAGAATATTTTTGCATATTATTTCCGTCTTTTGTTTTTTTATTAAAAGATATATATGCTTCTTGTATTGGTTCTTTTTGTCCTTTGGCTAAAGACCTCAAAAGATCTAGTGTTTTTTTAACTTCCAGATGATGAGAAAATACTTCTCCATTTTCTTTGATATAAAGAAGATAAAACGGGTGGAGGCGATTTGTGTTATCAATATTTACAGAATTATTTCTGTTTTTTAATACAAATATCACTCCTGATTCTATTCCATTTGCACTATCACTTTTGCATACAGAATGCATTCCATTTGGTATATCTGCGAGTGATCCATTTTTTTGCACATAATTCACTAAATCCATTCTAAAATCATTGAGTCCTAAGTCTGTAATAGAAATCCCTGAATCCATATCTTCTAAATCCACTACTTCTTCTTGTAATTTTTGCAGTTGTTTTTTTCGGTACTCCAATTCTGATGATTCATTTGTTAAAACATTATCTTCACCTGTTGCTGTCATATCTACCAAAAGCATTCGCCCTTCTACTCTATTTTTTAAATTTATATATTCATCAAGTGAAAGTTGTGGCCAAAAATTAAGAAGCTGTATTTGATCGTTTATAGAACCGATTCTATCCACTCGCCCAAACCGTTGAATAATTCGAACAGGGTTCCAGTGAATATCATAATTAACTAAAAAGTCACAATCTTGCAAATTTTGTCCTTCAGAAATACAATCAGTAGCAATTAAAATATCAATTTCTCCATTTTTTTCGTGTTTTTGTTGTCGTTTTTTCGAACGAGGTGAAAAATGAAGCAATATATTATTAAACTCTGAATCAATAGAAAGAGTTGTTTTATTTCCTCCACCACCTGTTATTTTTGCAGTTTCAAGGTTTAGCTCTTTGTTAAATACTGATAAATTTTCATATAAATAATGAGCGGTATCGGCAAAAGCTGTAAATATTAATATTTTTTTATTTCCTTTATTTATAGGATTTTTTATTTTATCTTTAATAATTTTCTTTAAATCTTCTAGTTTTGCATCTTTTTCTGGAACAACTTTTTCCATTTCTTTTAAAATATTTTCAGCAATATCTTTGTCATTTTCCAGTTCAGCTTTCCAGCCTGAAGTATTCATATCTGCTAAATTTATTTTAATTTTATCTCCAATACTAAAATCTTTACTCAGCCAGTCTTCACTTCCATCTCCTGCAAAATCATCATTATATTGATACGATTCAATTTCTGATTTCACTTTTACGCTTGGTTCTAAACTTGAAATATTATTTTCAAAGTTTTCAATCGATTCAATAGTATTTGCAATATTTCCTAAAAATCGAGAAACGGTAATACGAAATGAATCAACGGAACTTTCCAGTCGTTTTAATAAATTTATTTTCATTAATTTTTGCAGACTTTTTTCTCGAGTTGTTTGTTTTAAACTTCCGTGTCCATTTACTTTTGTATCATATAATTCACTATAAAAAGCAATTTTGTTTTTTAAAATAAAATCAAATGGTGAATATATAGACATATTCAGCATTGATAAATCATTATATAATTCTTCCACCTTCATGAAATTGAGAAGAGTTGTGATTTTCGAACGAACAGATTTTGGCTTAAGTCTTTTTGGAAATTTTCCAATTTTTTCCATATCATAATAATTCGTAATATGGTTTCGACTTCGAGAAATAGTAATATTATCGAGTAATTTAAAAAAATCAAAATTCTGACCCAATTCATTCAATAAGTCTTTGGAGTTTTTTTCTTCTTCTGGACGCTTTGCCCAATCGTTAAAAGTTCGCTGAGCTTTATTTAAAATAGAATTTATTGATTTTGAAATATCCATTTTTTCATCTACTTGATCCGTTTCTCCTTCATAAGCCAAAGCAATCTGGTTTTTTAAATCAGTAAATTTGTTATTTACTGGAGTAGCAGAAAGCATTAAAACCTTTGTTTTTACTCCTGCCTTCATTACTCGATTAAGCAATCTTTGGTACCTTGTTTCTTTATCTTTTCTAGGATTATTGTTTCTGAAATTATGAGATTCATCAATCACCACCAAGTCATAATTTCCCCAATTTACTCGTGATAAATCTTTATCATTAGAAAAACCTTTTTCTCTCGATAAATCAGTATGATATAAAACATCATAATTAAACCTATCTTTATATAAAGGGTTATCTTCATAATTATGCAAAAAAGTTTGCCAATTATCCCCTAGTTTTTTAGGACACAACACAAGCACACTTTTATTCCTTTCTTGATAATATTTTATCACTCCTAACGCTGAAAATGTTTTTCCAAGCCCAACGCTATCTGCCAAAATACATCCATTGTGCCGTTCCAGTTTATTTATAATTCCTAGTACTGCATCTTTTTGAAAATCATATAACATATTCCACACAACAGAATCTTTAAATCCTGTTTTTTAATTTGCAAGATCATCCTCTGTTATATCTTCTAAAAACTCATTAAATATATTAAATAAAGTAATGTAATAAATATATTCTGGAGAATTTTCTTGGTGTAAATTTGAAATATAGTCAACAACCTCTTTTGTAACATCTTGTAATAGATTTTTATCATTCCATATTTCTTGAAAACTTCTCAAGTATTCTTCTGTTTGAATGTTTTCATCTATTTTAATGATACGATTCAGTACAGAATCATCTTTTTGATAGCCAAAACCAGCACTACTAAATTCTTTTATTCCATTATAGCACAAAGTATTATCGTTGTTTTTTACAATAAATTGAGGCTGAATATATCCACCATTCTTGTTCTTAAGAGACTTAAAGCATGCTTTCCCCGTTATCCATTCAGTACATTCTTTTGCAATTACTCGCCCTTTTAGTTCATTTTTTAAAAGAATCTCAAAAGGAGATCCTCCTATAGATTTTTTTGCAGAAGATGATGTTATTACAAATTGACGTTCTTTTTTTTTACTCGTTTCATTTTCTAAAAATAAATTATCAGTAAAAAGAAAGTTTAAATTTTTAATATTTTTTAACTCTGACTGCAATGCTTTAAACCCATAAATAGAAAATATTGAAGACGCAACAAATAGTTTAGAGTTATTTTCTAAAGTATCTTTCAGATCTTCACCTATTTTTTCGGTAGTATTGTTAAATATTTTAGTCATAAATTTTAAATATTTTCTAGTGTTTCATCGACACATAAATTATACTTTTTTCTTTCTTAAAGATAGAGAAACCGAAAAATTCTTTTGTTTTTTTGTTTACACCTTCCATAGCATTAATAATTTTTTTTGAACCAAATTTCAATAAATTTTCTTCTTTTTCTCCTTCTATAAAACAATAAATATCAATAATTTCTTTTTTTGACCCAATAGAAAAATTAAACATATATTCACAAAGAAGAGATTCTTTTGTATCTGCTTTTAATTCACATACAAAATCATAATAACAAAGAGTGGTACAATTTTTTAAATAAGAAAGTGGGCTTCTTATATTTTCTTCTATCTTAAAATAAAGTTTTTCTAAATGCCTTACTTTATTAGGAATATCATAAATTAATGCTTCATAAATTTTTTTTACTCCATTTGGTCTATTAATAGATTCAAATTCTGATAATGACATGTTTCCTTTTAGCATTTTGAAATACTCTATATATACAAAACTACTAAATATTTCTTCTAAAAAGTTTGTAACGATTTCAGCTTCAATAAGATATCTTTTTAAAAACTGGTTATATAGCTTATTTGATAGATTTTCAATTTTTTCAATATCTTTTTCATTATAAATATTGGCAGAATCTCTTTCAAATTCTCTTCCTTCTTGTAAATAAAATTTTTGCCAAGAAGATATTGCTTTTTCTAAAATACTAAGAGCTTCTTTAGGTGGCATTCTTAATTGCATATTTTATTTATTACATTCTTTTAGCTTTTTAATCTTTTTAC
>CAZDZQ010000025.1:0-5091 GCA_964509985.1 uncultured Candidatus Peribacteria bacterium | reverse complement strand
TAAAATATGCAATATCTATTATTGTAATATTTTTTTCAAAAGTAATATTATTAGTTTTCTCATTGTGTTTAAAATTTGAAATCAATCCTGTAATTACAACATTTTTATTCACATAGTTTGATACTTTTTGAGATAGATTATTAGAGAATGTAACAGAAAAAATATCAGAATTTTCAGAAATAAAAGAATAAGAATTAAACAAAGAGTCTTCTTTTTTTAATTTACCAGAAAGAGTTACAACAACCTCTTCTGGCAAAAGTATTTCTGACTCAAAAGAAGATAAAACAGAATTTGTTAATGTTTTTAAAGAAGAACATCCCGAATACAAAAAGAAACTACTAAAAAGTAGTATAATTGAAGTAATATTTTTATATTTTTTAAAATTTATACTCATATAAATATTTATATATTTATTAATAATAATTACACTTAATTATATATATTATGCAATTATTATACATTATAATTCAAGATATAATTCAAAAAGTATATAGACATTTAATAAAAAAGATATGTATAGTAAAGTGAAATAATCTATAAATAATATTTAAAAATATTTTTATTAAGATTATTAAATTATTATTTAATATATACATATATATGACAAGAATGACACAATTTTCAAATATAAAAAAGATTTCTGCTATTACAGGACTTGCAATTACAGCAAGTTTTCTTTCTGGGTGTTCTCTTATAGATATAACAGAAAAAACTGAAGTTACACCAAAAACAGTGGATTCAACTCCAGCATCAAGCCCAATTCCGACAGCAACCACAACAACTACTACAGAAATTTCTGATGAAGCTTTTGAAAAAGCGTTTGCTCAATATTTAAATAAAAACCCAATAAAATTTGGGAAACAATTAGATGATGCATACAAAATTTATCAAGAAGATTTAAAAACTCAAGCAGAAAAAGAGCAAGAAAGTAAAATAAAAACAGTTCGAGATATTTCTGATACTGATCATGTGGAAGGAAAAAAGGATGCACAATTTGTTTTATTTGAATATTCAGATTTTCATTGTCCGTATTGCAAACGATTTAATGTAACTACAAAAGAATTTTTAGAAAAAAATGATGATGTAGCAATTGTATTTAGAGCATATCCAGCTGTTCATAAAACAACAGCACAACCTATTCATGAAGTAGCAGAATGTGTTGCTAGAGAATCAGGAAATGAAGCATTTTGGAAATTTTCAGACAATGCATTCGCAACTCAATTTAAAGCAAAAGATATTAAAGCAAAACTTGCAGAGTTAAAAATTGCAAATTCTGATAAAATCATGAAATGTTATAATGATGGAACATTTAAAACTCTTGTAGATGAAAGTGCTAAAGAAGCAGTATCTCTTGGAATTCAAGGAACTCCTGGTTCTATTTTGAAAAACATGGAAACAGGAGAAGTTAAATTTATCAATGGAGCTCAACCTTTAGAAAGACTAGAACAAGCAAGAAAATCATTGTTAGAAGTAAACTAGTAATAATTAAAAATAATTTTTAACTCTTATTTATATAAATTCATAATTATATTAATAAGAGTTTTTTTATATTTAAAAATTAAAAATTTTTTAGTACTATTAACATATATTAATTATAATAAATATAAATATATCTAAATATGTATAAATTAAAATTTTTTTGGATATTACTTATTCTTACATTCTTTTCATGGATAAGTTGGTATTTAGTTCTTCATGGAGTGTCCCCCATACAATCCCCAGAATATGGATTCCCAGCATTGTACATCAGTACTTTTTTAACAATAGCATTTACTATTTCACTTTTATCATCTCTTTTGTGGAAAGCTATAGTCCCCACAAAATCATCTTATATTTGCTTGAAAAATGGAATACGCTTTGGGATCATCACAGGAATTTTATTCATAATAGCTATGATATTTCAACAATACCAATCATTAGGACAAATAGAAATATTTACCTTAATTACACTTGGTTTGTTAATAGAAACTATCAATATTTTAAATTCTAAATAAATTTTAGAATTTTCTGAAATTTAAACTATCCAACAACTCGCTCTATCGGAGATATTAATATTCCAGATGCTCCATTTTTTTTTAGAGTTTTAATAGTACTCCAAAATTCTTGATTTTCCTCTATAACAGAATGCAATGCTGACCATCCTTCTTTTGCTAGTGGCATTATAGTTGGACTTTTTAATGATCCTAAAATATTTGAAATGTGTTGAATAGAAGAATTAGGAACATTCATAATAACAGATTTGAGTTTTTTAGCACGCAAAACAGAGTGCAAACGCATGAGAAAATCTTCAATATGTTTTTCTTCTAATATTTCTTTTGTATTTTCTTTTGCAATTAAAACCGCTTCAGATGTAAAAATTTGAGAAATATTTACCAAATTATTTGCTTCAAGAGTTGCTCCTGTTGAAACAATATCACAAATAGCATCTGCCAATTCTAGTTGAGGAGCTATTTCATGAGAGCCAGACATTTCTACTATTTCACAAGAAATATTTAATTTGCTCAAGTATGTTCGTGTTATATTTGCATAACTTGTTGCTATCATTTTTCCAGAAAAATCTGAAATAGATTTAATCTTAGATTTTTTTGGTGCAGCAAGACACAGTGTGCATTTCCCAAATCCAAGTTTTTCAACAATTTGAACTTCTTTATAATTCTTTTCTGCTAATGTATTTTCGCCTACTATTCCTAAGTCTACAACTCCCTCTTTTACCATGTTTGGAATATCTCCAACTCTTAAAAATAAGATATCTAATGGGAAATCCTCACATTTTGCCATCAAAGTTCTTTCTGATTTTCGAAATTGAAATCCAGATTTTTTTAATAAATCCATACTTTCTATTCCCAATCTTCCTGATTTTTGAATAGCAATTCGCAATCGTTCTATTTTTTTTATCATTTTTTTTAATTATGTATTAATATACTAACACATAATATTAATACATTAAAAAAAAATCAAGAGCTATTAAAGACAATAATTAACAAAATTAAATTATACTAATTTTGTTAAAAATGTTAAGGTTTATATACATTACAATATAGTTATAATATATATGTAATACTTAAAAAATATTAAAATCTTAAAATTATAAAAACATGACAGATATAATCACCGTGATAGCAAGTCTATCAACCTTAATAATAGGCGCATTTATTGGATTTTATTATTCAAAAAAACAAGCTATTAAAAACAAAGACTTAGAACTCTCAAACACAATGCTTGAAAGAGAAAAAGAAATTGCTCAAGCCGAAAAACAACTTATTAAAATTGAAAAAGAATCAGATAAAATAGAAAGAGAAGCTGAAAGAAAAGCTGAAAAAATTATAACATCAGCACAAATTGAAATTGATAAAAAAGAGCGAGAATTAGAAAAAGAACTTGCACGACTAGAAGAGCGAGAAAAATCTTTAGACTCAAAAGTTTCTGACATAGAAAACCAAAGAAATAGAGTTGATAATTTAAGAGATGAAATAACTGAGGAAAAAGAAGAGTTAAAAAAAACAATAGAAGCTGAAGTAAAAAAACTGGAAACAATAGCAGGACTTTCTGAAAAAGCAGCAAAAGAACAACTTTTGCAAAAAATAGAAGACCAATCTGAACAAGATTTGGTAAATAAAATGTATAGAATGAAAGAAAAATTAAATGCAACTCTTGAGGAAGAAGCACGAAATATTATTGTTCACAGTATTCAACGTCTTGCTTCTGATGTAACCGTGGAATCTACTATATCAGAAATTTCACTTGCAAATGATGATATGAAAGGGAGAATAATTGGAAGAGAGGGACGAAATATAAATGCATTAGAACGAACTCTTGGGGTTGGTGTTATTATTGACGATACTCCAAATGTAGTAACTATCTCTTCTTTTGACCCTCTTCGACGATTTATTGCTTCAAAAGTCTTAGGTGAATTATTGATTGATGGGCGAATTACACCTGCAAGAATTGAAGAAATTTTAAAACAAAAAACAAAAGAAGTAGATATTATGATTCAAAAACTTGGAGAAGATGCTATTTTTGAAACAGGAGTAACAGGAATACCTCCAGAAATTGCCAAAATTTTAGGACGATTGCATTTCAGAACTTCGTACGGACAAAATGTTTTACGACATTCTATTGAATCAGCATTTATAGCAGAACAAATTGCCACAATGATTGGCGCAGATAGTGAGCTAGCTAAAAAAGCAGCACTTCTTCACGATTTAGGAAAAACACTTTCTCATGAAATAGGGGGAAAACATGCGTTACTTTCTGGTGAAATTGCTAGAAAATTTGGATTAAATGAAAAACTTGTTCACGCAATAGAAGCTCATCATGAAGATGTTCAATTACAATCTCCAGAAGCATATATTGTACAAGCCGCCGATGCTATATCTGCATCTCGACCAGGAGCGAGAAGAGAAACATCAGAAAAATTCATAAAAAGAATGATAGAATTAGAAGGAATTGCAACTTCATACAAAGGAGTAAATAAATGCTTTGCAATGTCAGCGGGGCGAGAAATGTGGGTATTTGTAGACCCCAAACAAGTAAACGACTTAAAAGCAAATCAACTTTCTCAAAATATTTCAAGACGAATTGAAAAAGATGTTCAATATCCAGGAGAAGTAAAAGTTGTGCTAATCAGAGAAAATAGGTATGTAAATACTGCTAAATAATAAGTAATCCATGCAATTTGTATCACCAACCAACGATCTCGCATTCAAAAAAATATTTGGAAATGAAAATCATAAAAATATTTTGATAAGTTTTTTAAATGCTATTTTAAAATTTGAAGGAGACCAAAAAATTAAAAGTTTGCAATTTGTTAAAAATGAGAAAATTCCTGATATTTTAGAGCTAAAAAATACAATTTTAGATATTTCTGCAATCAACGAAAAAGGCGAACATTTTATTGTAGAAATGCAAGTGGAACATGAATCTGCATTTTCTAAAAGAAGTTTATATTATTCTTCCAGAGCATATAGCTCTCAAATCAAACCTGGAGAAGATTATTCTCAGTTAAATAAAGTGTATTTTATTGGAATTTTAGATTTCAATGCGATGGATACAACTGAATATTTAACAAATCATTTAATTTTAGAAAAAAAT
>CAZDZQ010000024.1:0-17431 GCA_964509985.1 uncultured Candidatus Peribacteria bacterium | reverse complement strand
TACTTTGATTAAAATATATGAAAGAGGGTGTATAAAGATTTTAATCAAAGTATGATTTTATTCTATTTTTACAAATTATAAAAATAGAATAAAATCATACTTTGATTAAAATCTTTATACACCCTCTTTCATATATTTTTCTTATCAACCAATCAATCTATTTCAATCCTACTCTTTTTCTTCCATTTTTCAAGATAAATAACCTATAAAAAAAAGATCTGATATATAAATTTATATATCAGATTTTTTATTTTAAAAAATGGTGGGCCTAGCTGGACTTGAACCAGCGACCAAAAGATTATGAGTCTTCTGCTCTAACCACTGAGCTATAGGCCCATGAGAAATTCTCGCAAATATTTTATATATTATTTGCGAGAATGTAAATAATAAATTATTTAGTAGCTTCTACACGAACAGTAAGAGCTGCATGAAATTCTGGAGAAAATACAATTTCAACTCTGTTATCACCAAGGTCTTTAATTTTTTTATCAATATGAATTTGACTTACTTCAACTTCAACTTCAAAATCTGATTTAATTCTTTCAGCAATATCTGATTCAGAAATAGAACCAAAAAGATGTCCTTTCTCAGATGCTTTACCAGTAAATAATAAAGTTTTTCCAGAAAGTCTAACAACTGTAGCCTTTGCCCATTCAATAAATTCAGAAGAATCTTTCTCCACATTTGGAACAAAAGCCTCTGCTTTTAATTCTTCTTCAACAGAAGGGAATTTAGCCAACTTAGATGGAATAAGTTTATTTGTAGCAAAACCTCTTGGCACATCAACTAGCTGACCAGCTGTTCCAAGACCTTTTACGTTTTTAAGTAACAATACGTTCATAATGAAAAAGTTATAAAAGAAATATAATTATTGAGAAACCACTGAGGAAAATCTAACCAAGTAGAATTTTTCAATGATCTTTGCTCTACTATGTATGCATTTTCAATATTTGAAAATCGATCCTTATGAGAACCAACACTTGAAATATTTAAACCTTTCAAACCCTCATCAAAGTAATATTGATATGTCGGAGAAAAAAGGAAAACAGCTGGAATATCTTGCTTAAATAATTCTCGCAATTTTTGCATTTTTACAGTACGAACATCTGACACATGAGACCTTCTAATTTCCTCAATCAAAACACTTGCTATAGGACTTTGATAATCCGAAAGATTATCTTTTCCAACCTGACTTTCATGAAAAAATTCATAAATATCAAGATTATACCCAAGACTTTGACCGTATAAAAGTATATCATATTCTCTATGCTTTACTCTATCTAAAAAAGAATCCATATTCAAGACTTTTATATTAAGATTTATACCAATCTTTCCATAATCCTCCCTAAGATATTCTGCAACTTGTCTATAATAATACGGTTTATCGCTCGTTACAAGAGTTAATTCAAGTTTTTTACCTTTTTTATTTTCTCGAATTTCATATTTTTGCTCAGCATCTCTTTCTTCTTCTATAGGCTTAAAATAGACGGATATAGCATCCTCCTTTGCCAATTCATCATCAAAACTCCAAAACTCCAATCTAACCTCATGAGTTCCATCAGAAAATTTATTAGAAAATTCTATAGGAAAATTCCAATTTCTAGCCATTTCTGGCTTATCCTCCTCTCTTAAAAATTCATCATCTATAAAAATTTTTGTTTTAGAAATTTTCATAGGATACACCCCCTTCAACACGAATACATCATTTTCCCCATCCAATACATACTCAGAACGATTTGTTTCAAAAGTATTACTTGATGTAGGAAAGGTTATATATTGAGTATCCGATTTTTTTGGTACAAACGTTTTAGGCTTTGAGCTTGGTAAAAAATACCCAAAATCTTTTAACGCACCTTTTGCTTTTTCTAAATCAAATTCATATTCCCAATCTTCATTATCAGCCTCCAACAAAGGAGTATCTATCCGTACACCAGGAACAATATTATCAATAATATGATTTTTATTTGTTGCCAACTGCATTGCAAAACGAACTTGCCGACCAATATCACTATCAAAAACAGGCTTTTTTAAATTAAAAAATAATGCTGAATATTGAGGTAGTTTATACTCTTTCAATGCAAAACTTTCAGAAATTTTAAATTTATCTTTATCAATTTTAGGAAAAGGACGCATTCCATCTAAATCATCAATATCTAAAGATAAAGTATTTTTTCGTGAATAAATATGAAATTCTATCACCGATAAATAAGGATCAAATAATGATGAATTTCTAAATGCAAAAAGAGATAATTTGAATACTCCTTTTTTTAACTCTTTCAACGATTCAAATGAATAAGGTCCGCAACCAATAGGATTTTGAGAAAATTCATTATATTCAAGATCTAAAACGGGAACATCCTTTAATATATGATACGGCAAAATTCCTACCGTAAAATTTGTAAGAAAATATTTATACGGATATTGAATAGTAAAAGAAATCTCGCTATCATTTATTTTTTTTATTTCAACATCTTTAAATGCTTGTTTTAAAATCTCATTATTAAAATTCTCAGATTTTATAACCGTTTCAAAAGTATAATAGATATCATCAATAGTAACATCTGCACCATCATGCCAACGAACCCCCTCTTTCAAACGAAAAGTATATGTTTTTTTATCAGCAGAAAGTGTATGAGTTGCAATATTATCAACTGTTTTTCCTGTATTGGTATCAAAACGCATTAAGCCAGCAAAAACCAAAGAAGAAACATCAGATTCAAAGCTTTTTTCTCTTTTTCCATATACATATAATGGATTTAATACAAGATTTGAAACATCTCCAACAACCCCCTCTTTATAAACACCACCTTTTTCTGGATAAGCAAATGAATTATTTATAAAAAATACAGATGTTAACCCCAAAATACCCCATAAAAAAAGCCCTCCCAGCAATAATAAGAGAAGCTTTTCTATTTTTGATATACCCGAAAATAATTCTTTTTTTGCAGAACGAATTTCTCTCATATTTTTATAAAAAGATAGGCTAAACAATATGATATAAAAATGCTGATATAGCAAAAGCAAAAGCAAGCAATATTGTTATATTATGAATAACTTTTTCTCCGCCTCTTTTTGTTGAAAGTGCAGCAGAATCTTCCCCAGCCATAGAACCCATTCCAGAGCTTGTTTTTGGTTGTAATAAAATGATAACAATTAATAAAATCGCTGAAACAATTTCAACCCAGAATACAATATCTTTCATATTTTTTGTGTAATTTTACAATATATAATACATAACAATAACAGTTTCACTCAAAATTAAAATTTTATCAAGTTTTATTCTTCAAAAAATATAAAAAATTCTCTAGCACTTAAATAAATAAAAGCTATAATATAAAAGCTAGTAGTATAAACACCACATTTTAATAAAAAATTATGCATTTCGCCGATTTAATAAATTCATCAATAGACGAAAAACAATCTGTTCTTTGCCTAGGATTAGACCCACACTGGGATAAAATCCCAGATTTTTTAAAAAAAGACTGCACTCCTGACGAAACCATTTTGAAATTTCTTATTCCAATTATTGATGCATGCGAACCACACATAGCATGTGTAAAACCACAAATTGCATTTTTTGAACAATTTGGAAGTCTTGGGTTTAGCGCCTTTGAAAAAGTATGCATGTATGCAAAAAGTAAAAATTTACCAGTTATTGTAGATGCAAAAAGAGGAGATATCGGCTCTACGGCCGAAGCATATGCAGAAGCATTTTTAGGGAAAAATAGACCATATGATGCTCTTACTGTAAATCCATATATGGGAGAAGACACACTTATTCCATTTGTAAAAAAAGCAAATGAAAACGGAAAAGGAATTTTTGTATTAGTAAAAACTTCAAATCCTGGATCTGGAGATATTCAAGATTTACCAGTCGGTGAAGAACTTATTTGCGAAAAAGTTGCAAGAATGGTTGCCAGATTAGGTGTTGAAAACGTTAACAAAGACCAATATTCAAATATCGGAGCTGTAGTTGGAGCAACATACCCAGAAGAGCTTTCTTTTTTGCGAAGAGATATGCCTTCTCAAATATTTCTTATCCCTGGATATGGTGCACAAGGAGGAGTTGCTGAAGATTTAAAACCAGCTTTTTATGAAGGAGGAAAAGGAGCATTAGTTAATTCTTCTCGAGGAATATTGTTTGCATTTCAAAATGAAAATGACCCAGAAAATTTTGCACTTCACGCAGGAGAAGCTGCAAAAAAAGCAAAAGAAGATTTATTTTTCACATAATATTCGCGTAACATTTGCACCACATCTTTTATCATAAGGATCTCTGTTTGTAATATCACCATATGGAAGTTTTATAACTTTTTCACATCGTGATTTTTTAAATGCTAATTTTTCTGAATTTTCTAAATTTTTTGCTACTTCTACATGATAAGTATAAATAATTGGATTTTTATTTCCATCATTTTTTAAACGAATAGATTCTTCATAACAAACAACAGAATTATCTATATCAGATTGCCAATATTTAAAAGAATGAGATTTATAATCTTTTTCTTTTCGTTTTAAAACTAAAGGATCTTCTGTTTTTGCATTACAATCCTCACGCATTTCACACAAAGCTATAAAATCTTTTTTTTCAAAAAGAGCATTATATTTATTTGCAAATGCAATATTTTCACCACTTTTATCACCTTCTTCAGCACTATCTCCTATAAAAACATCTGTGTCTATTGTAGATAAATTTTCATAATCAACAGACAAAGAATTTTCAAATATATCAGTAGTTACAAGAGGTGTAGAAATTGGTGTATTTTTTGACAAATCATTTGCAATTTCTTCAATAGAAATATCCCGAGAAAGCAACAACCAACCTCCTCCTACAATTGCAACCAGCACACCACCCGTAATTATTTCATTTTTCATGTTTTTATTTGATTATATAAATATATAAAATTCTACTATAAATATAACACATGAATAATTTTTATTAAATAAAATATCTATTTATTTTTTTATTTATTTTTTATAATATATTATAAAAAAATAAATATTTTTTTTATTTTATACTTACTGACTTATTTTCACATTACTTCTTACCTTTTACCTTTTAATTTATGATAAAAACAAGAAACAATAATTTAAAAATATTTTCCCAATCTAAGAAGTATTTAAAACAATTAAAATCATACGGAATTATAGAACAAGGGCATTTTGAATATAAAGGAAAAGCAGAAGATGGAACTCGACTGAGAGGCGAATATTTTGTAAATTTTCGAAAACTAAAAACAAATCAAGAAATAGAAATATCAGATTTATATTGGGAGGCTATAGAAGAATTTTTTGCTAATAAATTTAAAAATTTATCAGACTTAATAATTGTAGGAGTAGCATTTGGCTCATTAAGTCTTCCAAAAGTAATTCAAACTCTAGGGTTTGAAAAATATGGAATTGAATATGCTTACACAGAAAAACGAAATGGAATACTCGGACTCTACGGAGAACAAGCTGAAAAATGCAGGGGGAAACATATTTTATTTATTGAAGATGTTTTCAACAATGGAACTTCTATCAAAGAATTAACAGCAGAAATAAATACAAAAAAAACAGATCTAGAACTCAAAGGATTTTCTGTTTTATACGGAGTTCATAGAGGACACACTTTTGCAGAAGAACCAAAAGGAGAAATATATACAATGAGCCAAATTTATGCACCTGCAGTTCATGCCTCTCAGCTTTCTGAAGAAATTTTAAAAAGACCATTAAAAGAATATAAAAAATAACATTCAATAAATTTAAATAATATTAAAATAACTTTAACACCCATTAAATATGACTTTTATTCCATCAGAATCAGATATAACACCATTTTATGATCCAAATAAATCATATGAAGAAAATTGCGAAAAAGGACCATTCGGAGGATTTGCAGATGGAGTTATTTATGAAAATAAAGGAGAACCAAAATATGAATTTTTAGGACATAAAGTATACCTTCCATTTGGAATTCCTGCAGGACCAATTCCAAATGCAAATTTTTGCAAAGGAGGATTTGAAAAAGGATTCGATATTATTATGTATAAAACAGTTCGAACAAAAGAACATGAATGTAATGCATTTCCCAACATTGTCCCAGTAGAAGCAGGAAAAAAATTGACACTAGAACAAGCAAGTGCAGGACTAATAATGGGAGATAAATTTAAACAACCAATCGCAATTACAAATTCATTTGGAGTTCCTTCTATCAGCCCAAATGAATGGATTCCAGATATGAAAAGAGCCGTAAAACTTGCAGGAAAAGGACAAATCTTAATAGCTACATACCTTGGAACACCAGGATTAGGAGGAGAAGAAGGATTTATACAAGATTGGATTGATGGAGCAAAAATGATTTTAGAAACAGAAGCTCCTATTGTAGAACTAGACCTATCTTGCCCAAACGAAGGAAAATTATCACTGTTATGCCATGATACAGAAAGAGTTGTTAAAATTGTAAAAGCTATTCATCCTATTTTTTCTGAAAAAAATGTACCAGTATTAATAAAACTTTCATATTTTTCATCAGATGAAAAATTAAAAGATTTTATAGAAAAAGTATCTCCATATGTTGCTGGGTTTAATGCAATTAATACCATCGCAGGAGATGTAAGAAAACCAAATGGAGAACAAGCCTTACCAGGAAAAGGACGATTGATATCTGGAATTTGTGGAGCACCAATTAAATGGGCTGGACTAGATATGGTTAAAAGAATGGCAAAACTGAGAAAAAACTCTAAACATCAATTTGTAATTATTGGAACAGGTGGTGTTACAAAACCAGAAGATTACAAAGAATATAGAGAAGCAGGAGCTGATGCTGTTATGAGTGCAACAGGAGCAATGTGGAACACAGACCTAGCAAAAGAAATTAAAAATATATAATGCATTCACTGCTTTCTCAATATTTTGGATATCAACAATTTAGACCTCTTCAAGAAGAGGTTATTTTGTCGTTTACACAAAACAAAGATACACTTGTTTTAATGCCAACGGGTGGTGGGAAATCTATTTGCTATCAAATTCCAGCCCTCATGAAAGCAGGAACTATTTTGGTAATTTCCCCACTTATTGCACTGATGAAAGACCAAGTAGATGCGTTAAATAGCATGGGGATTTCTGCAACATATTTAAACTCTACACTCAGCCCAATAGAACAAAGCGCAGTAATGCAAAATGCCGAAGCTGGTGATTATAAATTGTTATACATAGCACCAGAACGACTTGGAAATCCAAACTTTATAAATTGGTTAAAAAAAATAAATCTTTCAGGAATAGCTATAGACGAAGCCCATTGTATTTCTCAATGGGGACATGATTTTCGTCCAGACTATAGAAATTTAAAACTTTTTAAATCTGAATTTCCACAATTACCAATTATTGCACTTACCGCAAGTGCCACACCAAAAGTTCAAAAAGATATTGTTTCATCTCTTTATCTAGATAATCCAAATATTTTTCAATCGAGCTTTTATAGAAAAAATTTAAAATTACAAATTGTTTCTAAGCGAAATATGAAACACAAAATTGTACATCAATGTACAAAAAATAAAGATGATGCAACTATCATATATTGTTATTCTCGAAAAGAAACAGAAGAAATTGCAGAAATGCTCCAACAAGAAGGAATAAAAGCAAAGGCGTACCACGCAGGACTTCCACATGAAATAAGAAGCTCTGTTCAAGATGCATTTTTAAAAGACAATATTCAGGTTGTTACCGCAACTATTGCCTTTGGTATGGGAGTTGATAAACCAAATATCAGAACTGTTATTCACACAAATTTTCCAAAAACAATAGAAGGATATTATCAAGAAACAGGGCGTGCAGGACGAGATGGACTTAACAGTAAATGTATTTTATTTTGGAGCAGAGGCGATGCACGAAAACATGAATTTTTTATTGATAAATCAGATAATAAAGAACAAGCCGATTTAGAACGCATAAAAATGCAAGAAGTTATGCAATTTTGCGACACCAGAATTTGTCGTTGGCATCAAATAATTTCATATTTTGGAGAAAATCCAAACTTTCAAGAATGCGAAAATTGTGATGTTTGCCTTGCCTCAACCGATGTTTTTGACGCAACAGAAGTTACACAAAAAATTGCATCAACCATAATTAGAACAGAAAATAGATTTGGGAAAAGTCATATTGTTGGTATTTTACGTGGGTCAAAAGCACAAAATATCATAAAATGGGGACATCAAAATTTACCAGTATGGGGAATAGAACAGCAATATTCAAAAAATGAATTATCAGATATTTTTGAACACTTAATTCATAAAAAAATATTAGAAAAAAATTTAGGAGATTTTCCAACATATCGAGTTTCTAAAACTGGAATACAATGGCTAAAAAATAAAGAACAAATATTTTTACCAAAAATAGAACAAGACGAAGAAACAGAACAAATTATTTCACACAAAATCAATCAAATAATTCAATTTGATAGACAAGTTTTTGCAGGATTAAAAGCACTAAGAAAACAAATTGCAGATGAAAAAAATCTTCCACCATTCATTATTTTTAATGATGCAACACTTCAAGAAATTGCACATTATTTACCGCAAAGTATTGATGGCTTTGGAAAAATATCAGGAATTGGTACACAAAAAAAAGAAGAATTTGGAGAAATATTTGTAGAAAAAATAAAAAAACTTACACAAATGTATAATCTATCCCCAAAACCAATTCCAGAAAATATATCAACAAATCTTCCTAAAAATAAAAAGAAATCTGCAAAACAAGAACGAATATTAAAAACAAAGCAATTATTATCAGAAAAAAATTCTATAAAAAAAATATCAAAAATATTAGCCTTAAGTGCTTCTACTATTTATAAATATATTCAAGAAATTTTACAGAAAAGTGAAGATGCAAACGACTTAAAAATTATTGAACATATTTTACCAACCCCAGAAAATCATGAAAGAATTAAAAATTCTTTTAAAAAATTGGGAACAGAAAAACTAAAACCAGTATTTGAAGATTTAAATGAAGAAGTTTCATATGACGAATTACATATCATAAGAATATTACTTTCATAAAAATACTATTCTGGACTCACCACTTCAACATGTTCTCCTTGTTGTTTTAATGCGAAATATCCATTTCTCAAAATTTCTTCTTCGGCTTTTTTCGACATTGCCAAGCTCGCAAATGCTCCTCTAATTTTATAATTTTTATAATCTGGAAAAAGAATTTTAAAATTCTTTATTTGTTTTTCCATCGATTCTACATCGTAATGATGAATCTTATACTTCACTTCAACCAAGGCAACTTCTTTTCCGTTAATCATTACAATATCATATTCTCCTCTCACATTTTTTAAATCTTTTTGCCAATGTTGACAAATTTCATCATATTTAATATTTCCTAATTTTTTCTTTTTAGACAGTGAAGAATAAAAATAATCTTCTGCAACTGCACCATTATTTTTTCCAATATTTCCCAAAGTAATTCCCATTCGAATTAATTTTTCTTCATTTTTTTTTATAATCTCGTCAGTTTTTTTCATTAGCTCATCTGTTCTTTTTTGAGACTCTGCATTTTTTTTTATTTGTGCATCTGTTTCTTTTTGTGCAACTGCTAAACTTGCAACCAATGCTTTTAATTCTTCATCTGTCATTTTCATATAATTATTAATAAAAATTTGTTTTTTTATATTCATAGTATATCATAAAAAAAAGAAACGATTAAATATTCTCACTCACAATTTTTGCCTGCAATACACACAAAGAAATATGATAACCACCACATAATCCATCAATATCTAAAACTTCTCCAGCAATAAAAAAATTAGATATTTTATTTGATTCAAGTGTCGCAATATCTATACCTGAAAGAGATACGCCCCCTTTTGTTGTCCAACATGCTTGATATGGAAAAAGTTCGGGATTTGGCAATTCAAATTTTACAAAAATATTCACCAATATTTTAAGCTCTTGCTTTGTCATATCTGCAAAAAATAAATTTGTAATTTTTGTTTTTTCTATTAAAAATTTTGCCAATTTTTTTGAAACAAATTGTGAAAAAAAAGAAAGAATATTATTTTTTCCATTTCTTAAATCTTGTAATTTTTTTATAAGTGTTTTTTCTGTATATTCTGGAATAAAATTTAAAAATACATCAGATTGCTTATCCCATAAAGCTGAAAAATCTAAAATTGCAGGACCAGACAAGCCAACATGCGTTATTAAAATATCATCTAATATTTCTATATTTTTTTTAGTATTTATATTTTTTGCATATATTTTTCCTGCAAAACTTTGCCCTGCAATTTCTGCAAAATTTAATTTTTTAATATCTAATTTTGAAAATCTAAAAGGCGAAAGCGATGGTGAAGTTTTTTCAATAATATGCCCAAATTGTTCAAGCAAATTATATGTTTTCTTTTTATTTAATTGAGAACCAGAAGACTTTTTATCTTCCAATTGCAACATTCCACCAGTGGTAATCACAAGATTATCAAAAATTTTATTCTCTATAATAAATTTGTTATTTTCAGTCGTTTTAATGCTATTTATTTCTGTATTCACATGAATAAAAATATTTTTTGTTTTTTCAAGCCTCTCTTGTAATTTTTCAACATCAGATTTTGCATTTTCAGATTTCAACATAGCTCTATTTTTTTCCCAAAAATATTCAATGTCAAGTTCATCAAAAAGTTTCATTACCGAATACTGTTGAATATTATTTATAATTTCAGATTTTTCAAAAAATTTACTTTTAAAAAAATGTTCTTTTTTTCGGTTATTACTAGAAAAAAAAGTATTAGAATTTAATATTTTGTTTGAAATATTCATTCGTCCACCACCAGTAAGTTTTAATTTTTTACCAATTTTTTTATTTTTCTCAAAAATATGAATTTCAATTTTTTCATCAAACAATTCTTGTTTATATTTTTTTGCCAGAAAAAGTGCTGTAAAAATTCCAGCAGGACCAGCCCCAACAATAGCTATTTTCTTATTATTTTGCATTCAATAAAAAATTTTAGTAAATATATTTACCATCTTCAAAAAATATAATTTCTTCATCTTCACTAAAACCATTATTACTTGCTGTCATTTTAAAACAAGTTGCAAAAATATCTATATGAAAACGCTGTACCATTTCTTTTCCAAATTTATGCCTAAAAATAGCATGTTTTTTTCCAAGAGAAATATGAAAACCTGCCTGTCTTTCAAAAACAGAAACAAATGTTAAATCGTTTTTCATAGAAATAAATGGATTTAACCCAAAACCTGCTTCTCTAATCATCACTTCAGGATTTCCATTTTCATCTGCCTCAGATTCCAAAATTCTATTAATAATATTATCAACAAATTCTTGTGGAGTATTATCACTCCATTCGGTAACACAACCATCTGTAACTACAACTGTAAATGGTTCACAATGCACTATTTTAAACTCTGCATTTGGATAACAATTAATTTGAATAGTTCCATTAACATTTCGCAAATCTTTACTTTCAGAAAAAACTTCTCCACAAATAGAACTTCCTCCCCTATTTTTTTGCTGATAAAATCGTCCATCATTTATTTTTGCCTCTTCCATTTCTGGAAAAATTAATATATTTGGATTTTTTTTATCACCTGAATAAATTTTTATTTCATCATAATTTTCCATTAATTCTTTTAATTTTGCCCCAATTTTTGAATATTCTTCTGCATTATATGTTAAAGCCCTTAGCCATGTATCTTCTTGCTCTGGCGTATAATACCCCAAATGAGAATGCTCCATACATCCCATATTTTTATTATATAAATGTAAACGAATTCTAAATTTATCCATTCTAAAACTGGTAGATTGAATTAAAATTACGGAAGATTGCTCTGGTAAATTCGATAACATTTCCACCAATTCAGCATTATCTTCTGGTTTATATTCACGAATAACCGTTTTTTCAGGATTTCTATTTGCCAAAACTTGCTTATGAGATTCTGTCATAATCGTAGACAATGGCGAATCCAAATCATATAACACAACCAAATGCTCATCTTTTACACCTAATTGTTTAAAAATTGAATCTGAAACTATTTCATTTATTTCATCTTGTGTAAGTTTTGTCATAAAAAATCTAAAAAATTAAATATATATTATTTAAATAGTATCACATAATTTATATTTTATGAATATCAGAATAAAACTGAACCGAATCAAACCAATTTTGAAGAATAATAGCTGCTGCAACAGAATCTTTTGAATTTTTTTGCTTTTTCATTTTTACTCCCATTTGAGAAAGCGAAGCTTCTGCTATTTGAGTTGTAAATCGTTCATCAAAAACAAACACAGGAATAGAAAAAATTTCTTCAATATTTTCTTTTTCAAGAAGAGTTTTTTCTCTGTGTTTATTTTTATAATTTGGCTTATTTTTATCAAAACTTTCTAAATTTTCAGAACTTTTAGGATCCCCCATCACAATTGCTTTTACATTTTCTTCTCGAATTATTTTTTGAAGTTTTTTTAAATAAATTTTAAAATCCAACTGTTCTCTTGGAAATGCCAATTTTATTTCAGTATCTCCAATTGCAACCCCTACACGTGCAAAACCTATATCAAGCCCAAGAACTTTCATGAAATATGTAAAAAAATAAAATAAATTTATATATTTTTATTATACTTAATATCTTATTTTTAATATACTTAATATAAAAAAAATATTTATTAAAAAATTTATGGCAAGCACTTTTGAAATTATTACAGTAAACAACGCAGAACAAGAAAAAATATTAAGAAAAGTTTCTAAACCTATAGTCAAATTAGATAAAAATCATAAAAAATTGATAGCTAAAATGAAAAAAACTTTAGCAAAAGAAGAAACAGGTGTTGGACTTGCCGCACCTCAAATAGGAGAAAATGTAAGAATTGTATTAGCAGTAATTGGTAAAAAAATAATGGTTTTAATAAATCCAGAAATTGTTACACATTCTCAAACAAAAAATTTAGACGATGAAGGGTGTTTATCTATACCTAAAATGTTTGGAAAAGTAGAAAGATGGAATAAAATTGAATTAAAATTTTATGATGAAAAATTTTTTCCAAAAACAAGAATATTAACTGATTTTGATGCACGAGTTGTACAGCATGAAATTGATCACCTTGATGGAATACTATTTACAGATAAAGCGACTGGAGAAATAGAAACAGAACTTAATTCAGAAGAATAATAATTTTTTTGCAACACATCATGAAACATTTTTCTGAACTCATTTCAAAATTTCTAAAAAAACAAGGACTCAGCAAAGAAGCCTATGCGTCGCTTATTATAGAAAAAATGAACAATATTTTATCTGATAACTTTGGCGATGAAATATTTCAGTTTTGCACTGTAAAAAAATACCAATACAAAAAAGTGTTTATTTCAACAACTTCTTCAAGCTGGAAACAAACACTTAATTCTCACTCATCTTCTTTTTTAACATTAATTCAATATGAATTTCCAAAAGAAAAAATAGAAAATATTATTATTTTATAATTTTATTAACAGCATATTGTTGCCCAATACTAAATAATGTAGAGATAAGCCAATACACACCCACTGCAAGAGGCAGAAACATTGTAAAAAACAAAATCATCACAGGAAGAATATATACAAAAACCCCACTCATTTTTTGAATCTCTCCTTGCATTTCACCCATAAAACCCTCAGGTTTCTTATAATTTTTATCTTTTTGCTTTTCATCATTTTGTTTTTTCATTTTTGCAAATGAAAGCTTCATTGCAAAAAATTGAGCAATAGCCACAACCACAGGAAGCCAAATTGCTTGAATATATTGAAGAGGCGTTTGTAATAATTCTAAAAATCCATAAAAATTATAAGAAATATCAGAATAGTCAAAATTTGAAAATGATGTCCAATCATATAGAAAAAATGATTGATATTCTGCTAACCCTCCTTGAATTACATAATACAAAGCAATTAAAACAGGAAACTGAATAAGCATAGGAATTATAGATGCAAATGGATTTACTTTATGCTTTTTCCATAATTCCATTGTTTGCATTGCAATAACTTGCTGATTTCCAGCATTTCGTAACTTTATTTTTTCTAACTCTGGCTGAAGTTTTTGCATAACTCTTTGTGCTTTCATCCCAGATTGAGTAGGTATAAACAGAAGTAATTTAATAAACAATGTTAATAAAATAATTGTCCACCCTAAGTTTTTTGAAGTAATATCTAAAAATCCTATAAATAAATTATACATTGGCTTCCACACAAAAACTCTCCAAATTGTTTTAAAAAATCCAGGCTCTTCAATTACTACAGAATTTTGAAAATGTTTATCTTTATCAGCAATATTTACATCTACTTTTACAGTATAATCTCCAGTTGTATTAAAAAATTTTGTATTATTTTTAGGATATGAAAATGATTGAGTTTCATGAGCTTTCAATACAGTATTTTCAGTTTGAGAATTTGTATTCAAAACAATAAGTTCTCCATTTTGATATTTTTCAATTTTAACTTTTGCTGGAGGATTACCTGCTCCTAAATCAATATCAGAATTAGTATTATTTGTAATATTTACAGAAACTAAATCCCCTATTGTGTAATCACTTTCAGAAAATGTAATAGTAATATCTTCTAAATTTTCATTATTTTTATCATCTTGAGGAAATACAAGAAGAAGAATTAAATATGTTCCTAAAAAAATAATTAAAAATCGCATTAGCTTATCCATAGTTTTTTATTTAAAATTTAAAATATACAATAAAATAGACTTATTGCTACATAACAATATTTTTACATATAATTACAAATATTCCAAGTTAGATATTTATTTAAATTTTACAATATATATTTTTGCTTTAAAAATTTCCAAAATAACAATCCCAATATTATTGAAAATATAAACACTGCAAAAACTACAAACCAAAAAGCTACTACAGAATTTTCAAAAGAATTTTGTAAATTCATTCCAAAAAAACCTGCAATCAGCGTTCCAAACGATAAAATAAACATTGCAACACTCACTAATAAATCTACTTGAATAACTGAATTTCGAATTGTTGCCATTTTTAAAGTTACAATTTCTTGAGTATCATCAATATTTTCTTTTTCCTTATGAATATCATGATAAATCTCTAAAACTTGCTCTAAAATATTTTCTAAAATTGACTCTAAATCATCATCTTCAAAACCTTTATTTGCCACTACTAATTCATCAATAGCTTTATCATCATTTAATAACTCAGTAAGAGTATCTTGTAATTCTTGTGTAATTTTTTCAATTGATAAAATCTCTTTTTTTACCAATAATAATTTTTCAAAATTTTCTTGAGTAGGAGAATCTGAAACATAAGATAAAATTTTTGCAAGACGAGCTTCAAATGAAATAAAATGTTTTTGAACTTTTGCCAATACAAATTCGAAAGAAGCTTCCAAAATCATAAACTCAAAAGGAATATGCCTATCTTCCAATTTTTTATTTTTTAATTTTTCTGTTAAATATGTCGAAAATGCCAAATCTCTTTTTTCATCATTCAATAAAACAAAATATGCACTTTGTGTTCCAATACACAATTTTATTTTTCCTAAATTTACAATTAAACCATCACCACGAATAGAAATAGTATATAACTGACGCCGTGGCAAAAAAATAGGACGAAAATCTCGAGTATGCATATCAAACTCTATTGCTAGAGTTTTTTTTGATATATCTACCAAAGATACATCGCCATCAGGAATTATTTTAAACATTTTCATAGTGAGCACACTATATCACACTATAAGTAATCTTCAAAATTTGGAAGTTGTTTTCTTAAATTTTTTAACCCTCTCGATTGCAATATTCTTACGGCTGTTTCAGACTTATCCATAATTTCTGCAATTTCACTATTTTCCAATTGAGAAAAATATTTTAATATTAACGATTGACTTTGGGTATATGCTATTGAATTTAAAGCTTTTTGTAATTGAATTTTTAAAAAATCGTTTTCTACTTTATTAAATTCTGCTTTTGAAACTTTATCTTCTATTAAAATATCTTCTTTTAACTCTAAAGTATCTTTATTTTTTCTAAAAAAATCTATTATTTTATTTTGTGCAATTCGAAAAACCCATGACTTAAATTTTACCCCAGAATTTTTAGAATATGTTTCCAGCTTGTTCCAAACCGTCAAAAAAACATCACTAGTAATATCTTCTGCCAATTCTTTTGTTGGAACACGAAAAAAACAAAATTTATAAACAGGGTCTAATAATTCATCATACAGCAAAGAAAAAGCATCAATATCATCATTTTGTGCTCTTTTAACCAAACCGTCGATATACAAATCTACATCTTTCTGACTCATAAATGAAACTTTTTACTTATATATTAACAATATATCAAACTCAACAATAAAATAGACTACCATACACAATAATAGTAATGTTTATTTTTTATTTTAGTTTAAAATTAATAATAAATGTATTAATATCTCAATACATTAGCATAATTTCTAATTTATAAAAAAAATATATAATATATATGAAAACTCTTCCATTTCTACCTCAACACTTTTTAGAAATATCAAAACATTTAAACATGGGACTTCCCATAATTTTACCAACCGAAACATCATATGGATTTTCAGGAAATATTACATCTAAAACTGCAATTCATGCTGTAGAACTTATAAAAAATAGAAATAATAAAAAAGACAAAGCCTTTTTAATTTTAGTAGATTCATTTACAACATTAAAAAATTTTTCTGATATTTCAGAGTTATCAAAAGAAAATATAAATTATATAAAAAAAAATTCTAATTTTTTTGAATTTAATTCCAAAAACAAACCTACTACTTTTATATTAAAAAAAAATATTAAAAATCACCCTTTTTTGCAAAATTATTTTTCAAATTTTAAACATATTGGAATTAGAGTTCCACAATATGCACCACTTATTGGATTTTTAAAAAATCACAACACACCCCTTTTTTCAACTAGTGCAAATTTTTCCAAACAATTACCAATCTACAAAAAAGAAGATATTATTAAAAATTTTAGTAATATTCCTAATTTACTATTTGTAGACGCCGGAGATTTACAAAAAAATCCCCCATCTTCAATTATACAATTTAATAAAGACGGAGAATTAATTAGATTAAGATAAAAAAAATTTATTTGGGACTCACCACCTCAACATGATTCCCCTGTTGTTTTATAGCATATAATCCTTTTTTTAATAATTCTGATTTTACTTGTTTTGACATTGTTAAAGATGCAAGACCTCCATAAACTGTATAATCTTTGTAAATTGGGAACAGTTTTTTGAAATTTTCTACTTTTTTTTCTAGTGCATTTACATCTTCGGGGTGAGCTTTTACTTTCACTTCTATTACCGCTATTGCGTTTCCGTTGGTCATTATTATGTCGTATTCTTCTTCTATTCCATCTCGTTCTTTTTCCCAATTTCTTCCTATATCGTCATAATGTAAAGCTCCAAGGGTTCGTGTT
>CAZDZQ010000023.1:0-12612 GCA_964509985.1 uncultured Candidatus Peribacteria bacterium | reverse complement strand
GAAATATTTACATCATTGGGATCTTTTCGTTTTAATTTTTTGGTTTTTTTCGGGATATAATTTTTTGATACTAAAAGCCCAAATAATGACAAGCCATAGGAAAAAAATAAAATCATTCCCCCAAATGAAATTATTGCTCTTGGGTTATAATTCATTAATTCATAAAGTGCAGATGTTTGCAATATTAATGTATATAATCCAATTATAAGCAATAATAAAAATACATAATAATGAGGTAATCCAAAAAACATTTTTTTATAAAAAAATGTTTCTCTTATTGATAAGAATGCAATTAAAAATGTAATAATACTTAATGTAAAACCTATAATGGAAAATTTTTGAAATACATTAAACATTTTTAATCCTTCGTAAAACCATGGAAAAAATAAAGAAATAAATCCAATTATAGAAAAAATAAATATTATTTTTCTTCCAAAAGGAAGATCTAAAAATAATTTAATAATATTAAATAAAAACGACGGTTTATCTGGTTTTTTATACATTTTTTTATAATTCTTTATGTTTTTTTAGTGCTGAAATTCCTGGAAGCATTTTTCCTTCTAAAAACTCAAGCATAGCTCCCCCACCAGTAGAAATATGAGAAAATTTATTTTCATCAAATCCAAATCGATTTATAGCATCAACACTATCTCCTCCTCCAACAATTGTAATATTGTTATTGTCTTCAATAGCTTTTCCTAATTCTTTTGTTCCTGCTGAAAATGGAGAAAATTCAAATAATCCCGCTGGTCCATTCCAAATAATAGTTTGAGAATTTGCAATAACATCAGAAAATCTTTTAATGGTATCTGGACCAATATCAAGAATTTTTTCTCCATCTTCCATTTGTTCGCCTTCTTTTCTATTTAAAATTCTAGTTTCTGCTGTTTCTGATATTTCTTTTGAAACAACAAAATCTCTTGGGAGCATGATTTGACAAGCTTCTTCTCCTGCATCTTGTAATATTTCAAGTGCAAGTTTTGCTTTATCCAACTCTACAAGAGAGTCTTTTACATCATATCCTTTTGCATTAAAAAATGTATTTGCAAGTCCACCACCAATTAAAATAGTATCTGCTATTGGTAAAAAATTTCTAATAACTCCAATTTTTGTGTCAATTTTTGCACCACCAATTAAAAGAGTTAATGGTTTTTTTTTGTCTACAAATACCCCTTTTAATGCTTCAAATTCTTTTTCAACCAAAAGCCCCATCATTGATGGTAGAAAATGAGTAACTCCTTCTACAGAAGCATGAGCTCTGTGCACACAACCAAATGCATCTTGAACAAAGAAATCCATATTTTCTGCCAATTCCCTAGAAAATGGAGCTAAATTATGAGTTTCATCAGAATAAAATCGAGTATTTTCCAATAATAAAATTTCACCAGATTTTAAATTTTTTTTTGCATTTTGAACTTTTTCTCCTACACATGCATCTAATTTTGTAACTTTTCTTCCTAATAATTTTTCTAACCTTTCAGCTACTGTATCTAATCTTAATTCTTCAACTATTTTACCTTTTGGTCGTCCTAAATGAGATAAAATAACAACAGAACAATCATTTTCTAATAAATATTGAATTGTTGGCAATGCTCCTTTTATTCGAGAGTCATCATCAATTTTTCCATTTGTAATAGGAACATTGAAATCAACCCGAATAAGAGCTTTTTTCCCATTTATTATCTCTTTTGGTTGGTTTGATAATCGTCGATATGCATCGTCCAGAACAACAGAAGAATTAGACATAAAAATAAATATTAAATAATATTAGATAACAAAAAAAATGTAATAATTTTATTATTAGAGTATCTATTATTTATAAATAATTCAAGAAAATAATAATAAATAAAAGTTCTAATATTGATTTTTATACTCCTGGAACAGGATATTTAATACACATCGTTTTTACTTCTTCTGCAAGCTCTTTTAGTTTCGATTCATTATTTCGTGCTTCAATCGCATCGCAAATAATTTCTGCAGTTTTTGTAAATTCTTCCTCTTTAAATCCTCGCGTTGTCATTGCAGGTGTTCCTAGTCGAACTCCTGATGGATCAAATGGTCCTCTAGGATCTTCTGGAATTGCATTTTTATTTAATGTAATATGAATTGCATCAAGTGCTGTTTCAGACTCTTGCCCACTTGCCCCAAAGCTTGTAATGGTGTCAATTAAAAATAAATGATTATCTGTTCCTCCTGCAATCATTCTAACACCTCTTGCTTTAAATACAGCTTCCATAGCTTTTGCATTTTTTCGAATTTGAGCTGCATATTCTTGAAATTCTGGAGTTGCAGCTTCAGCAAATGCTGCAGCTTTTGCTGCAATAGTATGCATGTGAGGTCCTCCTTGCATTCCTGGAAATGTCATTTTATCAATTTTTTTTGCAATATCTGCATTTGATGTCATTATAATTCCCCCTCGTGGCCCTCTTAATGTTTTATGGGTTGTTGAAGTAACAATATCAAATCCAAAATCAAATGGATTTTTAAGTTCTTTTCCAGCAATCAACCCCGCGATATGAGCCACATCCATCATCGTCATTGCTCCAACTTCATCTGCAATGGCTTTAAATTTAGCATAATCTAAATCTCGAGAATATGCAGAAAATCCAGCTAAAATTAGTTTTGGTTTTTCTTTTAATGCAGTTTCTCTTAATGCTTCATAATCTATTTCTCCAGTTTCTATATCTTTCATTTTATATCGAACAAATCGATATGTTTGAGCAATTTTTGTAACAGGATGACCATGAGATAAATGCCCTCCATGTCCTAAATCCATACCTAAAACACAATCTCCTGGATTTAAAATAGCAGTATATGTAATATCATTTGCTGGACAACCAGAATGTGGTTGAACATTTGCATGAGTTGCTCCCGGAAATAATTTTAACAATCTATCAATAGCTAATTGCTCTACTTTATCTACATTTTCGCATCCTCCATAATATCTTTTTCCTGGATATCCTTCTGCATATTTATTTGTAAGAATAGACCCATTACAAGCAAAAACACTTGGGGAAACATAATTTTCTGAAGCGATTAACTCCATTCCTTCAAATTCTCTTTTTTCCTCTAACTTTATTAAATCATATAACTCTGGATCATTTTGTTTTAATAGTTCTTTGTTATCAATATAAGAAGACATAAAAAATAAGTTAAAAAATAGTAAGATACCATGCAGTACTTATAATGAGTATATTAAACTTAATTAATTTTAAAATCAAGATTATTTACTTCTAAAATATTACAAAAAAACAGAACCAATTTCTCGGTTCTGTTTTTTTAAATTTACTTTACTTTACTTTATATATTTTTACTTACCCGTAACCTCTTTAATAATTTCTGCAGCTTTTTTTGTCCCTTCAAAAGATAAATTTGGAAGGCTTACTCTAATAACTCTTCTTCTATCTTTTTTGTGCCTATCGGATCGAGAGAAAAATAAATTTGCAGGCATTACAACTACACCCATTTGGGCGATATCTTCCAATACCGCTTCAATATCTCTTTTTTTAGAATTTTCAGACTCAATAGTTTCTAAGTCCACCATTCCATAATAACTATTTCCATTGTGCTTAACTCCTAAATTTTCATAAAAAATACTTACTTTTTTTTGTAATAATTTTACATATTCTGCTCGTTCTGCTTTTCCTAAAATAACATGAGAAAGTGATATTGCAACTGATGGTCCTGGAATTCCAGTAATATGTTGAAATAATCCAATATTTTTACCTCCTGGAGATTTTGCTAAAAATAATAAATGTCGAATATTTTCATATTTTTTCAGAAAATAATTTTGTAATATATTGTTTGTAATATATTCATTTGCTTCATCAGAAACATAAATATCCCCTGCTCTCACACCTGTTGCTCTTTCAATTTTAGAAAGTGAATCAATTTGAATAACTCTTTTTCGTGCTTTTTCATAATTACAAATAGTTTTAGTATCTTCAAAAAATCTAAGATATACACTATCTGTGATAATTAAAGAATTATGCTCTTCTGCAATATCCACAATTCCTTTTAAAAATGTGTCACTGCTGGCAAATCCTGTTGGATTGTTGGGATCTATCAAAATAATAGCTCTTACTTTTTTTTCTAAATCTTCTACTTTTTTTAAATCAGTAGGGTCAATTTCTCCTGTTTGAGGGTCTACAGAAAGAGAAATTACATTAATCCCCCTTTCTTCAAAAATATTATTGTATGGTGCATAAACTGGTGAGGTCATTACAACCGTATGCCCTCGTTTTAAATATTTAATTCCTTCACTTCCCAAAGCTTTAAATGTTGCACCAATTCCGTGAGACGCCCCCATTATTCCAATAAGTTCATGAGATTTTACTTTTACGCCTAATGTTTTTGTGTATTCTTCTGCCATGGTTGCTTGCAAAAGTGGGTGTCCTGCAGGTTGTGGATATCTTCCTCCCATTAAATTTGAATATTTAAATAATTCATAGTAAATATCAAATTTTGAATATCCTAAATTTTGTGCTTTACAAATTTTTTCAAGTTCAGAAATAAATTCTTTCCAGTCTGATATTAATTCTGTTGCAAGTTTTTCTGAATATTTTTCTGTTGCTGTTTTTTCTACTATTTTTTCAATTTCTGAAATTTCTGATTCTTTTCGTTTAAAAAATAAATTTGTATCACTTTCAATATTATGATTGTTAAACTCTATATCAAGCATTGCAATAAACGAGAAAAATTGACGAGATCGTACATTTGGAGAAAATCCATACCCTGGCTCCCCTTGTGATAAATCTAAAATATTTATTTCTCCGACTTCTTTTTCTGCTATTTCTTTTAGCTTTCGAAATGCTAAAAATGGAATTGTTTCGTCTATTGAAAATGAATATTTCATGCAATTTTGGCGTTATAGAATATTGTGAACATCTTATGAATTGATGCGGTGTATGTCAATTTTTTTATAGATATTCTCTTTTATTAAAAATAAAAAAACGCTACACTAACAATACTATTTATTTTGATATTATGGCTTTATACGGAGATTACAGACCTCAAACTTTTTCTGATATGGTTGGGCAAGATGCACCCAAAAATACACTTTTAAATGCTGTAAAACTAAAAAGACTTGCTCATGCATATCTTTTTTGTGGAACACGAGGAACTGGAAAAACTTCTTCTGCTCGAATTTTAGCAAAAGCAATAAATTGTACAAATATCACAGAAACTGGAGACCCTTGTTGTAAATGTGAACTATGCAAACTCGCAGAATCAGATAGATTAACAGATATTATTGAAATTGATGCAGCATCAAATCGAGGAATAGATGAAATTCGAGACTTGCGAGAAAAAGTAGCTTTTTCACCAAACACGGGAAAAGCAAAAATCTATATTATAGATGAAGTCCATATGCTTACAAAAGAGGCTTTTAATGCTCTTTTAAAAACACTAGAAGAACCTCCATCTCACGCATATTTTATTTTAGCAACCACAGAATATCACAAAGTTCCAGATACTATTCGCTCTCGATGTCAAACCTTTTTCTTTACCAATATTGCACAAAATGAAATTGCAAATAGATTAGAGTATATTTGTAAAAATGAAAATTTTGAATACACAAAAGAGGGTTTAGAAGTTTTAGCGAAAAGAGCCAATGGAGGATTAAGAGATGCAATTTCATTACTTGAACAATCAAGCAATTTTGGAAAAATATCAGTTGAAAATTTACAAAAAAGTTTAGGTATAATTTCTTCAGACTTTCTTGAAAATTTTTTAATACATTTGCAAAGCTGTGATATAGATAATGCCTTTTTACAGCTGGAAGCATTACAAAATGAAGGGCGAAATTTACAAGAATTTGCCAAAGATTTTTTGGAATATTTACAAGAAAAATTTCATGAATATATAAAAGAAAAAAATGCACTTTTGCCATGGTTACTTGAAATTATTACAATTTTTGAAGAAGGACTTCAGCGTTCAAAACGATTTGAAATTCCACCTCTTGCCCTTGAAATGGCAATAACAAAAGCAATGCTTTTAAATAAAAAATTTACAGAACAGCTCAAAAATATTTCACAAATATCTCCTGTTAAATTAACTTCTTATATTTCAGAAAAAAAAGAAATAAAACCAAAAAAAATAATTAAAGAAGTAGTAGTAAAAGCAAAAGAAGAAGAAAAAGAAGAAAATACAAAATCAAAAAATACTAATTTTGTAATAGATAATACTGATGATTTATTCCCACCAGAAACAGAATATATATCAGAAGAATTGCCCCCATGGGAAATTGAAAAATCAGAAAAAACAATTATACCAAAAAAAAATAATTTAATAGAAAAGCTTGAAAAAGCCAGTATAGAAGAAAGTAAAAAACAAGCACCTATTGAGAAAGAGAAAGAGAAAGAGAAAGAGAAAAAAATAAAAATAGTAAATAAAATTGAAAAAACAATAGACCCAATAGATACACCAGAAGAAGATGAAATGCTCCCAACTGTAAAATCTCTATGGAAAACACTATGCAGTAGCTTACCCAAAAGTGTAAAATTATATTTAAGCGAATATGGAACAGCTATTGATTATAAAAACAACACTTTGATCTTAGAAATAAAAGGAGATTTTGCAAAAAAAATGATAAATACAGAAAAAAATATTGCAATAATTTCCGAAAAATTTTCACATTTTTTAAGCACACCAATTACAATTGAAATTCAAAATAAAGTAGAAACAAAAGCAAATAATTTATCTGTTTCTGAAGTCGAAGGACTCTTACAATTTTAAATATATTCTATATTATATTTTTTTAAAAAATAAATTATGTTTAGTCAAATTACAAATATTATTACAAGTATTACCTCATCAATAACAACCATACTTCTGGGATTTCTTATGTTTATTGCATCTTTTTTTGTGATTTTTTTCAATGAAGGTGGTGAAAATATTTCAGATATTGTTCAGGATTCAATTGAGCTAGATGTGTCAAATATTAATAATTTAGAAACAAATAAAGCTTTTGTTTCTCTTACTGCAAAACTAGAATCAAATGAAAAAATTGGAGATCTTTTTTTAAAAAAAGGAAATTATTTACTCGTAAATAGAATTGTTGAAACATATAAAACAGAAATAGATGAAGACGAAGATGAAAATAAGCATGATGAAATAGATGAATATAAAATTAACAATAGAATTAAAAATAAATGGATTAAAAATTCAGAAGATATAAATAATTTAAAAAATTACTATCAAAAAAAAGAATTAAATAGCACTACACAAATAGCAAAAAATATTTCTATTACAGAATACTCTATTAATACAGAAAATTTAGATTTACCAAAAGCTATTGATTTAATTTTAACTGAAAAAAATATAAAACAAACAGATAGTATTATTTTATTAAATAAAAAATATTTATTTAAAGGACTTGGAACATTACAAAATCCTAAAATTGGAGATATTAGAATTCATTATGAAGTTATTAAATCACCATCTGAACTCGTAACTATTTTTGGAGAAATTGATAGAAATAATAAAACAATATTTTCGTATTATGATGCTTCATCTGATAAAAATATTTATAAAATACTGAGGGGAGATAGAAATATAGCCATTGAAACATTAAAAGATGAAGATATTGCAGTTTCATGGATTTTTAGATTTTTAGGATTTGCTATAATGTGGGGAGGTTTATTAGTTTTGGTCTCACCTATCACAAGGATATTAGAGGTTATTCCATTTGTTGGAAGTTTTGGATCTATAGGAATAATGATAATTACAGGAATTTTATCACTAATTTTATCTATAATAAGCATTTTACTTTCTATTATTCTTCATAATATAATAATATTAATAAGTTTTATAATTATAGCTATCATTCTTTTTACACTTTATATACGAAAAAATAATGACACTTCTCGCAAAAACCTCATCGCTTAAAGAACTTTCAAATCTTTTAAAATTAGCCTTAACAGAACTTCCTAGTGCTAATAATTTTATAGAACAAGGCTTTGATGAAGAGTTGGATAATTATAGAAATTTATCTCAAGGAGGAAAAGAAGAGCTGATAAGAATCAATAAAGAAGAACAAAACAAAACAGGAATATCTACTTTAAAAGTAAAATATAACAAAGTTATAGGATATTTTTTTGAAGTTACCGCCTTGCATACAAAAAATATTCCAGATTATTTTATTCACAGACAAACATTAAAAAATGTATCAAGATATACAACTCCAGAACTTTCAAAATTTGATACAAAAATTCAAAATGCTCAATTTCAATATGAAAAAAGACAAGAAGAAATTAGACAGCATCTAGAAAATGAAATATTAGAAAAATCAGTAAATATTCAATATTTAGCAAAACATGTAGCAAAAGCTGATATTTCTCAAAGCTTTGCATTTTTGGCAAAAAAACAAAATTTTATAAAACCACAAATAACAGAAACTCAAAATAAGCTAGAAATATTTGAAGGAAGACATATTGTAGTAGAAGCCAATTTAGAAAAAGAAAGTAAACGATTTATTCCAAATAATTTAGAAATGAATAAAGACAATAGTTTTCATTTAATTACAGGTCCAAATATGGCCGGTAAATCCACATTTTTGCGTCAAAATGCTGTTATTATTTATTTAGCACATATCGGAAGTTTTATTCCTGCAAAATCTGCTATTATACCTATTTGTGATAGTATTTTTACACGAATTGGCTCCGGTGATTCTTTGTCTACAGGAGAATCTACATTTTTAGTTGAAATGCAAGAAGCTTCTAAAATATTGAGACATGCAACAGAAAAAAGTTTTGTTATTTTAGACGAATTGGGACGAGGAACTTCTACATACGATGGACTTTCTTTAGCTTGGGCAATTACAGAATTTCTCCATGAAAAAAAAGTAAAAACACTTTTTGCCACACATTATCATGAACTTATAAAATTGATAAAAAGTTTGAAAAATGCAAAAAATTTTTCGGCAAGAGTATTAGAAGATGCAAGACGAGGTGTGATATTTTTACATCAAATTTTTGAAGGAGGTGCAGAAAAAAGTTTTGGAATTGAAGTTGCAAAACTTGCAGGAATCCCCCATTCAATCATCAAAAAAGCAGAAGAAGTTTTAGAAAAACTAGAAAATAAAGAAAAATATAAAGAAGATGAAAATAAGAAAAATATTAATAATACTCAAAAAAGTTTATTTCCAGAAAATAATAAAACAAACCTTTTATACAAAGAAATGTATGAACAATTATTAGAAAAAGTAAATAAACAAAAAAACTTAGAAAAAAATAATATAAAAAATTTAGACTTAAACAACATGACACCAATTCAACTATTTAAACTTGTTTCAGAAATGCAACAAGAGAACTAAAAAAATCAATGTTTTCTTTTTATTTTTAAATTGATATAATCTGTATATAAATATTATATACAATTAATATAAACACATACTTATTATTAATATCGACATGACAAACATTTTTTCATTTTTAAGCTCTATAGGAGATTTTTTACTTACATCAATTACATTTCTGGTAATTTTTGGAATTTTAATTATATTACATGAGTTTGGACATTTTTGGGCAGCAAGAGCCGCAAAAGTAAAAGTTTTAGAATTTGGATTTGGAATGCCTCCAAAAGTTTTTGGAAAAAAAACATCGAGAAAAGTATTAGTTCAAAATAGAGAAGAGATTGAAGAAATGGAATGGACTATAAATGCAATTCCATTTGGTGGATTTGTTCGTATGGAAGGAGAATCGGGAGATTCCTCACATCCACACGCATTTAGCAATAGACCATTGGCATGGAGAATGCTGGTTATTTGTGGTGGAGTTATCATGAATTTTTTATTGGGTTGGGGCTTGCTCACTGCAAGTTTTATGGTTGGAATTCAAATGCCAGACACAGGAGTTGGAAGCATTAGTATTGGAAAATTAATAGATGGGATGCCTGCAAATTTATCTGAATTAAAAGAAAATGATACAATTCTTCAAATTGATAATACAGATATTACATCATATGAAAATTTTTTATATACTTTAAAAAATGATGCAGAAAAAAAACAAAGTGCAAAATTTACAATTTTAAGAAATGATAAAAAAATTGAAATTAAAATTAATCCAAACGAAGACGGATTATTTGGAATTGTACCTATTCAAAAATTAAAAACTGAAAAATATAATTTTATAAATTCTACAAAAAAAGCATTTACAGAATCTTTTGTTATTATGAAAGGCTCTATAGATGCTCTTGGTAACTTGGTAACAAGTCTAACTACAAAGCATGAAATTCCAAAAGAAATAGGTGGACCTATCGCAATTGCGAGTACAACAGATATGATTTTGGAAAAAGAAGATGGAGTGTTCACAACACTTGTTTTATTTACAGCAACATTATCTCTTTCTTTAGCAGTTTTAAACATAATGCCTTTTCCGGGGTTAGATGGTGGAAGATTTATATTTTTATTAATAGAAGCATTATTTTTAGTATTTACATTTATTGCTACCAAAATATTTAGAATTAATTATAATTTTCCAAAAAGACTTCCACAAAGTATTGAAATGTATATAAATGCAATTGGAATGCTTACACTTTTTTCATTTTTAATTTGGGTTACATTTATAGATATTGGAAAATTGTTTTAATCAATTTTCACATCAACAACTTGCAAAGAAATACTTTTTTGCCCATTCCATTCATTTATTTTAGGAACTGCTAAAATATCAACTTTTGTATTTTCTGGTAAATTCATTTCAAATTCACCTCCTTTAAACCAAATTGCAGATAAATTGTTTTGCCCTACAATATCGCTTTTAAGAAAAAGAGAAAGATGCGTTTTATCTTTTCCAACAGTTCTCGATTTTACAATTATACAATTTGAAAATTTAAAAAGTGGTGATGGATTTCCTATCCCAAACGGTTCATATTCTTGTAATTCAAATATGTCTGAAACACTAAAAAAAGATGAAAGATTTCCTAAATATTGAAGCTCTGGAATTGGAGGAATATCTCCTCTTTCCTTTCTCACTCGTGTATCAAATTCTGTACAAAAATTTTTAAAATATTCTGGATATAAACTTAAACCTGCAGCCTGTGCATGTCCTCCGCATCCATAAAAATATTCTGGAAAATCTAACTGAATTTCTTTTAATGTTTTTGCAATATCAAAACCAACAGGTCCTCTACATGATCCTGTTATTTTATTTTCTGTAATTTCAAACGCGATTGTTGGTCTAGCATACTGCTCTGCCAATCGTCCTGAAATCAATCCAATAATTCCACCTGGCCATTTTTTACTTTTTACCAAAATAGTTGCATTTTTTGCATTAACTTGCTCTTCTGCTTCTGCAAGAAACACATTTACAATATCTTGACGCTTTTTATTTAATTTTTCTAAATCATAAGCTCTTTCTTTTTTTCCCAAAAGTAATTCTAAAGACAAAGTTGGATGCGCAAGTCGTCCTGATGCATTCAATCTTGGAGCAATAAAAAAAGCAATTGTTTCTGCTGTAATTTCATCAATTTTTGTTTTTGAAACATTTATCAATTCTAACAATCCTGCATTTTTTGTAGATTTTAATTTTTCTAAACCTAAAATTACAATTTTTCTATTTTCTCCTTTCAAAGGACCACAATCGGCAACCGTTCCCAAAAGAGCAATTTCTAAAAGTTCTATTTCTAAATTTTTTGTTTTTTCTGCTCCAAATCTATTTTGAAGCATTGCTCTTGCAAAATACCATGCGACTCCTGCACCTGTTAAATCTTTATCTGAAAATGGTTCATTTTTTACCAAAGGATGTAAAATAGCATTTGCATTTGGAATTTCATCGCCAACAGAATGATGATCTGTAACAATTATATTTATTCCTAAATCTCGTGCTTTTTGAATTTCTGCAATATTTGAAACTCCGCAATCGGTGGTAATAAAAAGTTTTACATTTTTTTCATGTGCTTCATCTATAAATTTTTCAGATAATCCATAACCATCTTCTCGTGATGGAAGTCTATATGAAACATTTGCTCCAAGTGTTTTTAAGCCTAAAAACAAAACAGCAGTTCCACTCATTCCATCCAAATCATAATCTCCAAAAATTAAAATTCGTTCTTTTTTTGCAATAATTGCTTCTAGCAAATCTACTGCTTTTTGCATGTCTTGAAAATCGAATGGAGATAAAAAATCTTCAAAGTCAACATTTTTAAAATCTGATTTTGTTTTGTTTTGAAGTAATAAAAAATTTTCTGAAAGTGTTTTAGTTTCGTCGTATTTTTTAGTTTCATCTTTTTGTTTCCAAATTTTATTGGTAAGAGAGGTGTTTTTTATCATTTTTTAAGATAGTATTATTATATATTTTTACTTCACAAATTTTTCCAATCCATAAATAAGTTCTGCCATTTGTCCTCGTGTTAAATTTTCTGAAACTTCAAAATTTTCAACATCTATATTATTTTCTTCTAATTTTTCTAAATACACATCATACCAGTTTTTTGTTTCAACTTGTTCACCAATTAAAACATTTACAATAATTTTGCTTGCTTCTGCAAAGTTAATTTTTTGATTTGGTTTAAAAATATTATCTTCAAATCCTGAAATAATATTTTTACTTTTTGCAAAGTTTACATAATTTGCATACCAGTTATTTTGTTTAATATCTGTAAAATATTGAGTAGAAA
>CAZDZQ010000022.1:0-3040 GCA_964509985.1 uncultured Candidatus Peribacteria bacterium | reverse complement strand
GATTTTAGAGGACGACTACAAAATGAACTTATCAATCTAAAACAATCTGATAATTATGAATTTTTAGTTGCTCCAGAAGTGGAAGGATTTTTATTAAAAGGAGTAGATTCAGAACAACATTATGCAGATACAAACACTAATGGATTTGAAATTGCAACAATGGGAGGGTATTTTAACGCTTTACCAAAGGATGATTTACGAGCTTTTATTGACACTGTTGCAGAAGTGCAAAGAGCATTAGGATTTGAAAATGAAAAAGACCATGGTGAAGTTGCTCCAAGCCAATTTGAAATTAATTTCAAATACACAAATGCTCTTATTACCGGAGACCAAATTTTATTATATAAATTAGTAGCAAGACAAGTTGCTAAACTTATGGGGTTTACTGCATCATTTCTTCCAAAACCAGTTTCGGGAATAAATGGCTCTGGTATGCATATCAACATGAGTATTGCTAAAAATGGTAAAAATATTTTTTATAAAAATGGAGGTGAAGATAATTTATCTGAATTTGGACAAAATTTTTGCACCGGAGTTTTACACAGAGCAAAAGAAATGAATGCTATCTATTGCCCATCTGTAAATTCATACAGAAGACTTGATCCAAATTTTGAAGCACCAAATGCTATTCAAAAATCAGCAAGAGACCGAGGATCTATAGTTAGAATACCTCTTGCCAATGAAAAATCTTCACGAATTGAACTTCGTCCAGTGTCTCCAGATGCAAACCCATATACGGTAATGTTTACACTCTTAAAAACAGGATTAGATGGAGTAAATGCAACAAATACAGAACGAACAGAAATGATTGAATTTAGAAACAGAAAACCTATCAAAAAATTATATGAAAATTTTAGTGAATCTATTTCGGCATTTAAAGCATCAAAATATCTTCAAAAATTATTAGGACAAGAAACTCATAATAAATATTATGAAATTAAAAAAGAAGCAGTAGAAAGATCTCCCAAGTCTTTGGGGAATACTATAAAAACAGGAGAAATTATTTTTCATCATGAAGTAACAAATCAAGTTTTATGGAATAAATTTTAGTTTTAAAATACAAAAAAAATCAGTAATATTTAAAATTTTTTAATAAAAGATGAGTAATATCACAAAAATATATATTCATGAAAAATACTTGGCGCAATGTTTTTTTGGAAGACTTCTATTTTCGGAACAATTGTTTTACTTACTTTTTTTAAAAAGAACACATAATGAATAATCAAAAAACACATAAATTTCTTGGAAAACCACACAATTTCAATTCTGAAAATATAGATTTTGTAGAAAAATTTATTATTTCTGATATTGCAAAAAATACAGAAATAACTGTAATTCAACCTATACAAACGCATTCAAAAAAAATAATTAAAATTACAAAAGAAAATAAAAATAATGCAAAAAAATTTAAGTTTTTTGATTGTGATGGAATTTGGACACAAGAAAAAAATATTGCACTTTCTATAAAAACTGCAGATTGCATGGCTCTTATTTTTAAACATAAAACAAAAAATATTATTGGAGCACTTCATGCAGGTTGGAGAGGAGTTGCAAACAAAATAACATCAGAATTTTTACAAAATTTCACATCAGAAATAAATAAAGATTTTGAAGTATTTTTTTCACCCAGCATTCTTTCATGTTGCTGTGAATTTACAAATCCATACACAGAAACTCCAAACTTTTTTCATGACAATATCACAACAAAAACTACAGATAATAAAATTCAATATTTTATAAATTTACAAGAAATTATAAAAAAAGAGCTTATAGAAAATTCTATAAGCCCAGAAAATATTTTCTTTACAGATATTTGCACAAAATGCACAAATAATTTTTGGAGCCACAGATGCAAAGAAAAAGAACGAAATCTGAGCTATGTTGTACAAAATTAATAAAATAAATATTTACAAACTGTTAAGAAAATAATTACCAATAATATATTTTCAAATAATTTTTTAGAAATTTTTTGAAGTATTTTTTTTCCTATCAAACTTCCTGCTAAATTTACAAAATATAAAGGAGCCAGCAAAAAAATTTCATTTACGTGTAAATAATCATAATATAAATAACCTGGGAGTTTTACAATATTTACTCCTAAAGTTAAAATAACACCAGTTCCCACCATGAATTCTTTTGATAAACCTCTTGCTTGCAAAAGAAAAGTTTTTATAAATCCACTGGAAGCAAGCCCCGAAAATAATCCCATAAAAAAACCTCCTGTTAAAATTTTAAGAGTTGTAAAATTTTTTATTTTTTTTGTTTTACGAAAAGGAAATATATGATCTAAAATCATAAAAATTCCAAAACTTGCTAAAAAATATTTAATAAAAGTAGAATTTACCGAATTAAAAAAATATAATCCTAAAAAACAAGCAGGAATCATTGTTATATACATTATTTTTACAAAAGCCCAATCCACAGTTTTATAAAACAAAAGCGTTTTATTTACATTTGCAAATATAAAAATCACAGATGCCAAACCTATAGCAATTTTAATATCATAAAAAAAAAGAAAATAGTGCAATAATAATTGCACCACTTCCAAAACCCGCAATAGATGAAATTATTGAAGTAAAAAATACAACAATTGCAATAATTAAATATGTATCCAGTGGCATTTTTTTTGATTAAATTTTTAATTGTACAAAATTAAGCTACTAGCTCTACCCCTCTTTTAATTCTAATAAGACTTCTTTCTTTTCCAAAAATTTCTAATAATTCTAAAGTTCCTGGAGAAAATTCTGACCCAGAAAGTGCTACACGAAGTGGATACAAAATATAGCCATTTTTAAATCCCGCTTCTTTAATTTTTTCAATAAAAATATTTTTCAGATTTTCTGCCGTAAATTCGAAACTATCTTCTAAATTTTCAATAATTTTTTTTGCAAATTCTAACGACTCCCCTGCTGTTTCACTACTTGTTTTCATTTTTTTATGAAAATAAATATCTGTTGAATATTGAAGATTTTTATCATCTGTATAAAAAAGTTCTAAATTTTCAAAAACTTCAGAAAGTTGTTTTGTTCTATCTTTTACC
>CAZDZQ010000021.1:0-2845 GCA_964509985.1 uncultured Candidatus Peribacteria bacterium | reverse complement strand
AGCCTGTTAATTATTTGTAAGTTTTGCATTTTGTCAAGTGTTTTTTATGTTTTTGTTTTTAGAACTATTTTTTATAGTTCATATCATTTTATCATGATATAGTTTAACTAACAAGAGATTTTTTACAATTTAAGAAAGATTTATGCAATGCTTGATTTTGAAGGAACAGAAAAAAATGATAAATTTAGATATTTCAGAAAAGTGGACAAAGAAAATTTTAGGATTATAATATTCATATGAACATTACACAAAATACAAAAGAGGTTTTAGAAAATATATATTTATATAAAAATGCAAAACTTGCACTTGCAACCAAAACTCACTTTAAATTTAAAATTTTACAAGAAGCTTTACATTGTGACAAAAATATAATTATTGCAGAAAATAGAATTCAAGAAGCAGAAGAAAAAATTGAAATTTTAAATAAATTTCCTCATAAAAAACATTTCATTGGGACTTTACAGTCAAATAAAGTAAAAAAAGCAGTACAAATATTTGACTGTATAGAAACTGTGGATTCTATAAAATTATTACAAAGAATTAATAGAATTGTGAAAATAACAAAAGGTGAAGATTTTAAATTTTCTGTATTTTTAAATATAAATATATCAGAAGATGAAAATAAATCTGGAGTATTACCAACCGATATAAATAATTTTATTTCTGAAATTATTGAAAATATAAAAAATAAACAATTAGAAAACATAAAAATACAAGGATTGTTTACTATTTTAAAATATGATTTATCTGATAGTGAAAAACATGAATATTATGCAAAAATGAAAAGATTGCAAATAAAATTGCAACAAAAAATCCCATCAATAACAGAGTTATCGATGGGAATGAGCCAAGATTATAAAATAGCATTATCTGAAGGGGCTACTATTGTGCGAATTGGTCGTGGTGTTTTTGGTGATCGAAAGAACTATTAAAATTATATTCAGTATTATTAATTTGATTTGTCACTTTTTGTTCTAGGATTTTTTCATATTCTTCCAGCTGAATAGAAAGTTTTTCATCTGATGTTGCCAAAATTCGAGAAGCTAAAATTCCTGCATTTTTTCCAGCACCAACCGCAACGGTTGCAACAGGAATTCCATTTGGCATTTGTACCATAGAAAGTAAGGAATCTATTCCTTCTATTGAGTTTGATGAATTTACAGGAACTCCAATTACCGGCAGTGTAGTAAGAGATGCAACCATTCCAGGTAAATGTGCAGCTCCCCCAGCTCCTGCAATTATTGTTTTAATCCCTCTTTTTTTAGCAGATTTTGCAAAATTAAACATTCGTTCTGGAGTTCTATGTGCAGACACAACTGTTATTTCACATGAAATATTCATTGCATCTAAAAATTCTTTTGCTTGATTCATAATTGGTAAATCTGATGCAGACCCCATAATAATAGAAACAAGCGGAGAAGAAGAACTAGAAATTGAAGTCATAAAATAATGAGAAAATATAAATATAAAAATTATAGCAAAAAAATTATTCTACTTCAAAATTAAACATCATTCCTGCATGTAAATGTTCGGCAATATGACAATGTGCCATCCATTTCCCAACATTTGTTGTATTTAAAAGAATTTCTATTTTTTCTCCAGCTTTTAACAATGTTGTATCTTTCCATTGTAAATTTTCATTTGCTTTACCGTCTCGAGTTAAAACAACAAATCGTTGTCCATGAAAATGAATAGGATGTTGCATTGGATGCATTGATTTTGGATCATTAAATATTTCTATTTTTACAAATTGGTCTTTTTTAAATACCCAATTTATATCCATATTTTTTTTAATATTTTGTGAATTTGTTTCGTCAATGAGCATCCATTCCATCATTTTATCAGTTGAATTTTCATTCATTTGAGGCATTGCATCTTCCCATTCAATTCCACCTTCTTCATCATGACTTGCCCCTATTCCTCCCATTTTTTTTTCTTTCTCATCTAAATTTTCTGGCATTCCTCCCATCATATTTCCTTTTCCATCTTTATGATTTTGCCCCATTCGCATTTCTCCCATTCCTTTCATACCGATAGCAATTCTTAATTTTTTATCTATTGGTTGGTCAAGAAATTTTTGGAAATCATCACGAATAATTTTATAATCTTCTTTATTACTTCGCAACTCACCAACACTATTTTTAGAAATATTTTCTCCAGTTACTACAATTTCTCCAATTTTTTTTCCTCGATGTTCAATTAAATAAATTCCTGTATCTAAAAATTCTGTTTCAAAAATAATTCGTTCTGCTGGTGCAATAATAAAGTCATCAGCTAAAAATTCTTTTTCTCCTCGCCCAATATCTCCACCTACAATTTTTAATTTTTGATTTTTAATTTTAAAATCAAAAGTTCGAGTATTAGCAGTATTGGTTACATAAAATCTAATTTTTTCTCCTGTTTTTGCTTTTAATTGATAATTTTCAGAATTATTAATCAATAAAATATTTCCAAATCTTCCCATCATTGTTTTATTTGTGAAGTCTTTGTAAAATGGATCATTTTCAGAAAAATCATCTAAAACTAAAAATTCTTCACGGTCTACTTCATTCCAATAATTTTCTTGAGTTACATGATAATTTCCATATAATCCCATTTCTTGCGTATAATCTTCACGAATATGTGGGTGATACCAAAAAACTCCACTATCAGGGAAATTTAATTCATAAGTAAAACTATCTCCTGGTTTCATTTCTGGTTGTTTTCCTCCCATTGTGTCTGGTAATCCATCAAAAGCATCATCATCCAATCGTAACCCGTGAGAATGCAATGTTGTATTTACATCTAATTTATTTGTAAGTTTAATTTTAATTTTTGCATTTTTTTCTACTTCAATAATTGGACC
>CAZDZQ010000020.1:0-35859 GCA_964509985.1 uncultured Candidatus Peribacteria bacterium | reverse complement strand
ATTCCTCTTTGTTGTAAAAAAGTTACAGCATTTTTTCTTTTTATTTTTGAATCATCTCCAAAAGTTTTTTTTTCTTTTAATTGTTTGTCAAACTTTTTAAACTTATTTCCTTTTTTTGCTTTTTTTGTAAAATCTTTTTGTGATTTCTCATTTTTATTCATTTTTTGAGAATTTTCATGATTTTTATCATTGTAATTTTTGTTCTCACTATTCTCACTATTTTTACTATTTTTATTCTTTTTATTCTTTTTATTTTTATGTTTTTCTGAATCAGAAGGGATTTCATATCCATTTTCTTCTAAGTATTCTTCTTTTTCTTCAAAAGATAAATCTTTCCAATTGTCAGGCAAGTCTAGTTCTGGATAAATTTCTTGAACTTGTTGTTTGTTTCCATGTGTTTTTTCAGATTCTTTTTTTTCTCGTTCTTCAGGAGATAAATTTAAGCATTCCAATTTTTCACTTACTTGCTCTTGAGTTGTGTATTGTTCCCAGTTTAAGTCTGTTGAAAAATTATTTTTTTGAAGTTGTGCAACATATGCATTTAAATGATTGATACTTCCTTTTCTCAATTTCTCATATACTTTAAGAATATCTGCATTTGTTGTTTCTGCAACGGTTTCATCAATATCTTTAATATCAAGAATTTCAATAGTAATTCCAACATTAATAGCATTTTCTAGCGATTCATTTCCCGATGCAATCAGTGCATCATATGTAGCTTGCAATTCTCCATATCCTGTAGTTTGAGGAAGTCCAGCTTTTTCTAAAAGAGTCCCCATAGAATTTGTATGTCTTTCTTCTGATTGAGAAATTTTATCAAAAGTTTCTATTCCCCATTTTTCAAACATTGCAGAATATACATCTCCAGCAAGTCGTTCTTCTTGTTGACCATATACAAGTCGAAGTTTTTCGGCTTCTGAAAATGTACTAGTTGTATATTTGCTGGTTTGGTTAAGGCCTTGTCTATTTCCTTGACCATGTGAAGCAAGTGCTGCTCCAGTTATTACTGTTCCAATAATCACTGCTGGAATAATAATATCTTTCAGTGTTGATTTTGTTGATGTTTGCATAATGTAATAATTAAAAAGTATTTTTTTTGAATAAGAGTCATCAGCTCTCACAACGTAATACTTCTATTTATTATTTTTCTTTCACTTTTTTTATATGTTTTTTCTTTTTTCTTTTTTCTCTATTACTCATCACTCACAAATCCATCTTTTAGCCAAATAACTCTATTTACTTCTTTTTGATCATCATCTTCATGAGTCACCATTACAATTGTTTGTTGTAATTCTTTGTTGAGTTGTTTAAAAAGTTTAATTACGGCAATTGATGAAGCCGTATCTAAATTGGCTGTAGGTTCATCTGCAAAAACTATTTTTGGATTATTGACTAATGCACGAGCTATAGAAACACGCTGTTGTTCTCCTCCAGACATTTCTTTTGGAAGTCTATCTATTTTATCGGCAAGACCCACTTTTTCCAGCATTTCTGTTGCTTTTTGTGTATATTCTTTTTTTGAAGCACCCGCAATTCGTAGCGGTAATGATACAGATTCAAGAGCAGTCAATTCTGGTAAAAGGGCATATGATTGAAATACATATCCTAATTTGTCTAATCTAAATGCTACTTTTTCAGTATCTGATAATGTTAAAATATTCACTCCATCAATAATAATTTCACCATCAGTTGGTGCATCCAATAATCCAAGTTGGTGTAAAAGTGTAGATTTTCCAGATCCACTTCTTCCCATCAATGCTACAAATTCTCCTTCTTTTATAGAAAGATTTATATCTTTTAATACAGGGTTTGGAACAGCTCCTCCGTATGTTTTTTTTAAATGTTTTACATCAATAATATTCATAGTTTTTTAGAAAAAAAATTTATCCCCACATTGCCGATAAAATATCTTCTTTTGCACCTCTATACGCAGGAAAAAATCCGCCAATTAAAGAAGAAGCCAAAAGGCTGATATTACTAATTGCAAGAATATTAAATGTAATATCAAGCGAAACCCAACCCACTGGGAAATCGAGAGGATGAGTAATAAAAAATGGTTTTATTACAAGTAAGACAATAAACATTCCGAGAGCAACTCCGACAATACCATAAAAAATTGCTTGCAATACAAAGTATAAAACGATGGTTGAATCATGCATTCCAATCGCTTTTAAAATTCCAATTTGTCGGCGTTTGTTTACAACACTCACAAAAATAATAATAAAAATAGTTACTCCTGCCACAATTGTTCCAATTACTCCTAAAATAATGCTAATCATATCAAAACTACTGCTGGCACTGGCAGTAAATCCCATTAAATCACTCCATGTTTTATACTCTTCTTTTTTCAGTCCTAACGCTTGTATTTCTGAAATATATTTATCTTCATTTCCCATATTCTCATCAGAAAGCTTTACAACAATTTCATTTGCCCAGTTGTTTACTTGTAAAACAGATTCCATTTCTTTTTGAGAAATAAATGCCATTTGGTCGACTGCGGTACTTTTTGTTCCAAAAATTCCTTTTATTGTATATGTTCTAGAAATTCCATTAGAAAAAATAACATCTATTTTATCCCCGATTGTTACCTTTAAACTTAAATGATCTAAATCTCCACCATATCCTCCTGCAATTTCTTTTCCAATTACAATTTTATCTCGGTCTGTTTCTTCAATATATTCTCCAGCAATAAGGGAATTTGAAACTTTGCTTACTTTTTTTTCATCAGATGGGTTTATTGATTTTATCATCCATTTTCCAGAGTTTACATCTCTCCCATCTTTTCTTTCGTCATATATAAATTTTGCACTATTTATATAATGTGCAGAGCTTCCCACTACTCCAGAGAGGTAATGAATATTGTCTATTGCTTCAGAATTTTCTATATATTCTTTGTCTTGTGCCGATTCTATCACCAAATTTCCATATTGATTATCTATAGATTGTTGATTTATTGCCTTTACAATTCCTCCAAATACAGAAGAAACAAACACAAGATTTACATATGCCAAAGTCATAATTAAAATAGTCATGGCAAGAGTTCCTTTATTTCCTCTTTTTATAGAGGTAAAAGCCAAAAAAAATGCAGTTTTAAAATTCATTTATTTTGTAAAAATTACAATATTATCATCAGTGGAAATCCCAGATAAAATTTCTACATTTTCATCTTTTCTCATTCCAATTTTAACTAATGTTTTTATTGGTTCTGCATTTTTTTGATTATCAGAAATATATACAAAATATTTTCCCGCTTCATATTCTATTGCAGATTGAGGAATAAGGAGTGCTGTATGTTTTTTGTTTCGTGTAATTTCGACATCTCCACTCATTCCAGATTTTATTTCAGAATTTTTTTCTATACTGATAGTTGCTTCATAATATGTTGCACCTTGAATTTCAGTTTCAGCACGGTTTATATTTTCTACTTTCCCTATAAATTTTTTATTTTCAAATGCATCAAGTTTAATTTTTGCTTGGTCTCCTATTTTGATTTTTGCAATATCAATTTCAGGAATAGTTGCGGTTATTTGTAAATCTTCACTCATGAAAACAATCGCAGTCTTTGATGCTACAATATTTTCTCCAACTTCTGTTGTTATTTTTGTAATAACCCCATTAAATGGTGCTATTATTTTTGTATCAGAAATATCTTTTTGAGATTGATTTAATAATGCTTTTTGTTGTTCTATATTTGCTCGAAGCTGTGCGACATCTACATTTCGAGGTTTTGCTAGTAATTTTTTATGATTAATTTTTGCTTTTTCTGCAATAAGTTTTTTTCGTTCAATTTCTCGTTCAAGGCTTTTTTTATCAATTTTTCCTTGTTTTTTTACTGTTTCTAAATTTATTTTAGCTAATGCTAATGCACTGGTTATATTTTCTAATTCGGCTTTTGCATTGTTTATTTCTAATAATGTGTGAGCTTGTGTTTTATTTTTGCTGATATCTGTATTGGTAATTTTTTGGTATAAATTGCGAATTTCTCCGATTTGAGATGTCAGATTTTTTTGTTCTGCGGTAATGCTCTTTTTTAATGATTCTATTTCTGTTTCTAATAATCTTACATTGCTTACCGATTTATTCATCAGTTCATATTCATTATTCATGAGTGTTTTATTTTTTTCTCCATATTCTATTAAAAGAGAAAAAATATTTTCTATAGATTCTTTATTTTTTGTTTCTAGTAAAAGATTTATTTCTAATTCTAGCTCTGTAAGACGCGATGATAATATTTGATAATCCATTATTGTCGCATTTTTAGAAGCAGAAATTCCTCCAATATATAAAAATCTATCTTTTCCATGTTCATCTACGGGGGCTAATATTGAGCGAGATAAAGACATATTTTGAACAAATGCATCGAGTGTTGTTTTTATTTGCTTTTCAGAAATTTCTAAAATATCTTCAAGTGTTTTGTCTTCTTTTTGTTCGTCAATTTCTCCAATATTTTGGATTGCATTATATGCAATTTGTGCATTGTTTTGCTGAATTTGTAGTCGGGAAACTTCTTGGCTTGAGGTTTTTATTTTTTGTTTATTTATTTCTTGAATATCTAAAAGTTGAAGTTGTGAATGTTTTACAGAAAGTTCTGCTTCTTTTACAAGTTCGTTTGAAAGTGCAATTGATTCTTGGGCTGGTGATGCATATTTTAAAGCTAATTGTGCTTTAATCGCCGATAGCGAGGCTTGATTTCTTTGTATTGAAATATATTCTTTTCCTGCATCTAAATTTGCAATTATATCCCCTTTTTTTACGGTTTGATTTTCTTTAAAATATATATTTTCTATTTTTCCAGAAGTTTGAAACGATAAATTTACTTCTGTTTTTGCTTGTACTTTTCCGTCCACTTCAACCAGTTCAATCATTTCTTCTTGAATTGGTTTTATTACAGAAAATTCTTGAGATTTGTCGCATCCAGAAAATAAAAATATTCCCAAAGCAAAACTTGAGAATGATAAAAATTTAAGCAATATTCTTAAGAGTGTGTGTTGTTGTGATATTTGTGTATTGTGCATTTTTGTATATTTAAAATAAAAAAATAATTAAGAAAATTATATTTCAGAGAATATTGCTCTTTTTTTTCCAAAAATACAAATATTTTCTTTATATTCACAATATAAAAGTGGCATAATCTTAATCTTCATTAAGTAATACTTTTTTATAGATTTTTTCTTTCACTTTTTTGTGTTGTGTATATAGTGCTAATATAAAATTACTAAAATTTTATCAATTCTTTTCATGCTCAATCTTTTTACAAAATATAGACCTGTCTTGCAAAAAATCATATTGATTATTGCCATTGTTCCATTGATGAAAATATTTTTTACGCCAGAAAATTATAAAGAAATGGGAGAATTGTCATGGAAATTACTTTTGATTTTACTTGCAATAAGACCACTTGGAGATATTTTTCCAGATTTTAAAATTTTGAAAAAATTGCTTCCTTTACGAAAAGAGGTTGGAATTTTATGCGGAACACTTGCTATAGCTCATTCTATAGGATTCTTTTTTCAGGCAGGAATTTCTTTGCCAGCAGGATTTTTATTATCTGAAATATGGGATTATAAAAATACATATTTCTGGGGAATGATAGGATTTATAATAGCAATTGTTTTAACGCTTACTTCTAATATTTTTTCTATAAAATTGTTAAAAACATATTGGAAAAAATTGCACAAACTTACATATGTTTTTTTACTGACAGTTGCTTTGCATATCATTTTTATAAAAGCTGGAAAAATTGGAACATTTTATAGTTTTGAAGTGTGGGAACCTGCAGTTCCTGTATTAATTCTTTGTGTGTTATGGGGTTTGTCTGCATATAAAATAAAATTTCGGTATAACGAAAAAAAATCTTCATAATTTACATTATGAAGATTTTTTTATGATATTTCTTTTGAAATTAAATTAAAAGAAGTTTAAATCCTGTTACTGTTGCACCTTTATCTGCACATAATTTTTCAATTGTTACAGATGTGTCTTTTACATAGTCTTGAGAAAGAAGAGCTTGTTCTTTGTCAAAAGAAGTATTGTCTTTAATAAATCTTTCAATTTTTCCTGGAAGAATTTTTCCAAGAATAGCTTCAGGTTTTCCTTCTGCCAATAATTCTTCTTTCATTTTTGCTTCAATATCTTTCAGAATTTCTTCTGTAATTTGAGATTGAGAAACAAATTGAGGAATATTAAATAATGGTTTTCCAAGTCTTCCTCGTTCAATATTTTCTTCTTTTACTGCGGCAATTCTTCCAGCAGTTTCTTCATCAGCTTTTGCAGAATCAATATCTTTATACGAAATAACACTTGGTTTAAGACCTACAATATGCATTGCGATATCTTTTGCAAGAGTTTCATCTCCTCCTGTTAATGCAACAAGTGCAGTTGTTTTTTTATCAGAATGAACATATCCAGAAACGATATCTCCTTCTAAAATTCCTAAATCTTTTAAAACGATATTTTCTCCTAATTGAGTCATTTTTTCAGCTTTATTTGCTTCAAAAAATTCTTTACCAGCTTCAATTCCTCCTGCATTTACTGCATCAAGAATTTCATTTGCAAATGCTGCAAAGTTTTCATTTCGTCCAACAAAGTCTGTTTCACAAAGAAGTTGAATATATGCTTTTCCAGAAAATAAAGCTGTTCCTTCTGCAGTTTCTCTGTCAGATTTTTTAGCAGCTTTAGATGCTCCTTTTTCTTTTAAAATTGCCACTGCTTGTTCTTCGTTTCCTTCTGCTTCTACAAGGGCTTTTTTACATTCCATCATAGAAACTCCAGTTTTTTTCCGTAATGCCATTACAGATTGAGCACTAATATTTGCCATAAACTTTTTTAAATAAAATAATAATCAGTTTTTTCTTATCTATTCTACACAAACTCGCCTCCATCTTCAAAGTTTTTTATTTGGTAAAAAAATACTATTGTTTTTTCTTTTTTAGAAATGTAATTATAGAAATATTAAATAAACTTTTTATGTTTTTATATGTCTTTTAAGGTTATAAACGAAGAATTTATCTGTGAGTGGTGTGATGAAAAAAATCCTCCATCAAAAGGGACATGCAGAAATCATTGTCGAAAATGTCTTTGCTCTAAACATGTAGACGAAAAATTTCCAGGAGATAGAAAGAGTAATTGTTTTGGAAAATTGGTAGCTATAGATGCACAAACACACTCCAAGCATGAAATTGTTATTATTCATGAGTGTGAAAAATGTGGAAAGAAAATTTCAAATAAAAAATCGGAAGATGATAATTTAGATGAAATTTTACGAATTATGAGAAATGTTGCAGAGGGGCTTTAGTTCTAAAATGATGTTTTGTATCTTTATACAAACTCGCATCCGTCTTCAAAGTTTTTAACTTCTTTCCAAAATTCAGGCTTTTCTTTCATTTCTTTTTCTACTTTTCGTGTAGAATGAAGTACTGAGGTGTGGTCTCGTCCAGAAAAAAAATCTCCAATAGATTGTAATGATGCATGCATGTGTTTTTTTATTAAAAACATTGCGACTTGTCGTGGACGCATATAAACACGAGATCTTTTTGTTCCCAAAACTTCATTATATTCGGTGTGATAATATTCACAAACCGCTTGTACTAAGTCTTCCATAGTTCCCAATTTGTAGCGTTGTATGGCAGGTGCACCAATGCTTCCTCCCATAATATTATTTTTTATATCAACATTATTATTGAGTTTTTTAAGCATTTTGGAAACAGATTCAATTGTTGGATTTTTTCCTGTCAATTCAATCATTGCTTTTACTTGTAATATAATTCCTTGAAGTTCTCGAATTGAACTTTGAACATTATATGCGACAAAATTTAAAATATCGTCTGCTATCAGAATTCCATTTTCTGCACACTTCACTTTTGATATAGCAAGTCGTGTTTCAAAATCAGGAAATTGTAAATCTGCAATCATTCCCATAGAAAATCGACTTTTTAATCTGTCTTCTGTGAGTTCAAGTTCTGCAGGAGGTCTATCCGAAGAAAAAATCATTTGTTTTTTTCCGTTGTATAAATCGTTGAAAAGATGAAAAAATATTTCTTGAGTTCTGTCTTTTCCTGCTAAAAATTGTATATCATCTAAAATAAAAACATCTACTAGTCTATATTTTTTTCGCACTTGTTCCATTCTTCGTTTTTGAATGGCTTCGACTACTTCAGCAATAAAGTTTTCGGTTGTTAAGTATACTACTAGTTTATTTGGATATTTTCGTAAAATTTCATTTGCTGTTGCTTGTAATAAATGAGTTTTTCCTAGTCCAACTGTTCCATATAAAAAAAGTGGATTATATGCTCCTCCTGGTTTATTTGCTACTGCTTGCGATGCGGCATGGGCAAGTTGAGTTTCTTCTCCTACTACAAAATTTCGAAGAGTAAAATTTGTATCAAGCATTTTTGATACAAATGTTTCTTTTCCTTTTTTTATTTGAACCGATGATTGTTTTGGAAGTTTTCGAACGGTGTGGTCTCCTTCTACGGTTCCAGAGGGTTGAGATGCATGCAAAAATAATTTTTTCATGTCTATAGTGTGCGAAGAATTTTCATTTTCTAGGCTTCCGTCTACTATCACTTCTACTTTTGCCATGAGAGGATCTTTTTTTTGCAGAATTTGTAAAATTTTATCGCTATTGTCTGTTATAAATTTTTTGTAAAACTCTCGAGCTGTTCCAATTGTTGCCGTGTTGTTATCCACAGATTGTAGAGTGCTATACATAAACCATGTCATAACTTTACCTTTAGAAATTGATTTTGATAATTCTAATAAAATATCTTCCCACAGTGGTAATAGGTCTGACATAAAAAGCTTTGTTAATTTCTATATAATTTTAATGTTTTTTGGAACTTTATACTACAATTATTTATACTGCAACGCAAGTGTAATTGTGGAAAAACTGTGCAAAACTTGTGAAGAAGTTATTCACAAGTTGTGAATAAGTATAGTAAGTTTTACACAATTTAATTAAAAAAATATGAATACTTCTGGCAATCATAGTAATAATAATAGAAAAATAGGGGATGTTGGGGAAAATCAAGCGGTTATGTTTTTAGAAAATATTGCCTATGTTATTTTACAGCAAAATTTTTGTATTCGTGGGGGGGAAATAGATATTATCGCTAAAGATGGAGATGTTTATGTTTTTGTTGAGGTTAAAACTCGGCATCAGGGACAGTTTGGAACTCCAGAAGAAAGTATTTCTCCTGCAAAATTAAAATTTATTCAGCGTTCGATTTTTTTGTATTTAAAGCAAAAGCATCTTTCTGAGTTTGATACAGATTTCAGAATTGATTTAATCGCAATTGAAAATTCTTATAATAATCAAGAAATTAGGCATTATAAAAATGCTTTTGTGTTTGATGATTTTTAGAGTTAGTTATGATTTATCTTAATGTTAATTTTTTCCGGTAAAGATGGAAGGCTTTGCACCCAAAATGGAGAAAGTTCAATTTGAGCAGTTGCAATTTCTTTAAAATTATTAATAAGTGCATTTTTTGCGTTTGTCTTTTCTAGGGATAATATTTCTTTTTTTGCATTCATTATAAAAATTCGCTCTGTGTCACTTTTTGGATCTAGTGAATATTCATAAATACCTCTTGTTGAAAAGCTTACTTTTATTTTTGATTTATCTTCTGAAATTGTTTGAATATTAGAGCGTAATAAATCTTTATTTATGCTTTTTAAAAACATTCCATCTGGGGCAATATTTTTATATTTATCTTTTATTAATTGTAAAATATCTTCAATTTTATATGTGTAAATTTTAATTCTAACTTTTATTTTTGCATCAATAAATCCTTGTTCTTTCGATAAAAGTTGTTGAAATTCTTCTTCGTTTTCGGCAAATTTATATTCTAAAACTTCTACTTGTAATGTTTGATAATTTGATGAAATAAATCGAAAAATTTCTCTTTCTTTGTTTTCTTCTTTTAAAAGTTTGTTTGCTTCTTCTTTTGCTTTTTCAATAGCTTTATTTTTAAAAAATATTTTTGCTTTTTCAAAATCTGATTTTTGAATTTTATATTTCCAAACACTTTTTCCTCCAGTAAAAGGTTTTTGAACTTCTGCATATATTTCCTTTTGCATATCTTCTGGAAGTCCTGGAATTGTTAAATGTTCTCCTTTTTCTTTGTTTCCTTTTTCTCCAATAATTGAACCATATATATCTTTGGGTGGCATTGTGATGTCAATTTCAATGTTTCCATTTTTTGGAATCTTAATCCATTGCGGAAGTTGAATTATAAGATTATCTTTAAATTTTAATTTTGTTGTTTTTCTTAGAGTTATATCTTCTTTTGTATTATTTATTAATAATAATGATCCACTCGCATTTTTTCCATGAAATTCTTTTGAAACTTTTGTAAATCGACTATTAAATTGAAAATTTGTAGATAGTGAATTTATAAATACTCCATTGTGTTCTTCCCAGAGTTCTGGCTCGCTATAGATATTTCTGTCTATAAAATTTGCATTGATATGCATTTCATTTTCTTTTTTGCTGGGTGTTATTGTTACATTTGCAGCAGGTAATACGGTTTGCAATATAAATCCAAATAAAAAAAATGCAATTGTGGTAAGGATAAAAAGAGAATGTAGTGTGGGTTTTGATATAATCTTATGAGTATGTATTTTTTGTTTTGTTTTAACTCTTGTGTCTACAGGAATGTATGAAATATTTAATTTTTCTAGTGTTTTTTTTATATCATTATTAGATGATGTTATCTTATCTTTATTTTCTACTTTTTCTAAAATAGTAGAAATTTTATTTTCAATAAAAATATCTTCATCGGAAATATGCTCTTCTGTTTCTTCATTATTTTCTATTGGAAAAGTATTTTTATTTATTGGAAGATTTTTATATTGAAAATCTTTATTGTCTGCATATTCAAGGCTGGGAAGGGTTCTCATTCCAAGAGATTCAATTTCTTTTCGTGCTTTTGAATTTTGGGTAATTATAGTTATTTCTTTTTGAATTTCATCACAAAAATTCCGAAGATGTTGTAGATCTGTTTTTTGTTTGAATATTTTTGCATTTCTGGGAAAGAGCAAAGAAAGAGTGTCTGCTTTGGATTGCTCAATTTCTTCTTTAATTTCAAGAAGAGTTTCTTGCCCGTTAAAAGAAAGGATTCTAAGTGAAATCATTGCAAATATATTGTTAGCGTGAATAAATATTAGCAAATTAAAAAAAAAATTGGTATAAAAAAACTCATTATTTCTAATGAGTTTTTAATTTTTTGCGGTGTAATAATAAGTAATTATTTATTTGCTTCAATAAGTTCAAGAACTTCTGCATCAGAATAAAATTTTTCTTTAAGACGAGCAGATTTTCCTTGTCGTTCTCGCATGTAAAAAATTCGAGATTGTCGAACCTTCCCAATTTTAACTAATTCTATTTTTTGAATATGTGGAGCATGAACTGCAAATCCTTGTTCAACTGCAAATCCATTGTGAACTCGTCGAACTACAATAGTGTGTCCTAGTTCTTTTTTTCCATTTACAGAAATAATTAATCCTTCAAAAATTTGAATTCGTTTTTTATCTCCTTCTTTTACTTCATAATGTACTCGCACAGTTTGACCTGCTTTGAAAAGAGGAAATCCTTCTTTTCGTCCTTCTTGTCGAAGTTCTTCAATTGTTACAGCCATAATATATTAAATAAATAATCGTTTTTTATTAATTGTTTAAAAATTAAGAAGAGTGTTTTTCTTCTTTTAATTTAATTTCAACTCGTTTTTTTGCAATTTTACAGTATTTTTTAAATGTACCATTTTTAAACTTTGCCAAGTTTAATCTATGATTATTTACATAAAAATGAGTTACGATAGCTCCTGATTCATCTCCAGTTGATCGACCTACAAAGGCTTTTTTCTTTACTCCTCTTGGCATAGTATAAAAATATTTTAAATAACACTATAAAATTCTTTTCTTATTTTCTTCTGTTTTTCATAAGACAAAACGTATTTTTTCATATTTGCTCTGCTTTTGTCAATTCATATTGTGTTTTTCTCTATTTTTTCTATACAATAAGAGTATGGTGTTTATTTTTTATTAAAATTATGAATTTTGCAAAAATGTTAGATATGCTTTCGGAAAAGTCAAAAAAAATTCCAGATTCTGTAAAAACAGTATTTAGTCTATTGGTTAATATTGTTGTAGTAGTTGTTATATTGACAGTGATGCGATCTTATGTATTTCTTCCTTTTACGGTTGATGGTGTTTCTATGCAACCTACTTTGGAAAGTGGAGAGGTTATTTATGTTGATAGGTTGGTTCCTTCTGTTGCGGGGTATGATTATGGGGATGTTGTTGTTTTTATTCCACCAAATCAAAATGGGCATAAAAAACAAGTAGAAGAAACAGGGCTTATGTGTTGGTTTGAAAAAGTTAAAAATTCTGTATTTTTTCAAGGAAAAGAGAATCCTTGTACTGTGAATGCAACTTATGTAAAAAGAGTTATTGGGTTACCTGGTGATAAAGTTGAGGTAAAAAATGGACATGTTTTTGTTACAAAAAAGGGAGAAAATTCTGCTATTAAAATATCAGAAGATTTTTTATTGGAACGAAATAAGAATAAAACATGTGTTCCTGCTCAAAAATGTTCTCGGTTGTTTGTTTTAGCATCAGAATCAGGAAAAGCTTTTCAAATTGTTCCAGCGGGTAAATATTTTGTATTGGGTGATAATAGGGTTAATAGTTCGGATTCTCGTGCAAGTAGTTGGGATACTCCTTTCGTAGATGAAGAAGATATAATAGGTATTGTGAGAGCGGTTTATATGTCGCCAAAATTGATTGAGGATAAAGGTGGAAAAATTGCAAATTATATAGAAGCTATAAAAAATATTCCTGCAAATTTTAAAGATGTAAGATTTATTGGTGATAATGATATTCTTTTGCAAAAGTAATAATGATTTTAATAGTGGCTTCACGGTTTGATAAATCTAATGGTGATGTTGTAAATGGATTAATTTCTGGTGTAGAAAAAATATTAACGAGTAAATCTATACAATATGAAATAGTTCGTGTTGCAGGAGCAAATGAAATACCTGCAACTATTCAACATTTTTTTGAAAAGTATCCAGATAAATATTCAGTGGCAATCTCTTTGGGGTTAATTATTAAGGGAGATACAGATCATTATGAAATGGTTAGAGATTCTTTTACTTCTGGGGTTACTCAGCTGTATTTATTGTATAATACTCCTATTATTCAAGGAGTTTTGGCTTGTTATACGAAAAAGCAAGCAATTGAAAGAAAAAATTTAGGAGAAGAGTTTGCACATACTGCGTTAGAAATGAAAAAAATAAAACAATTGTAATTTAGAATTTTCTTATGTTTACTGGAATTGTTGAGGGGTTTGTGCCTGTTGTTAAAAGATCTAAATCTTCTTTGGTTATAAAGAATATGTATTCTTTAGATTTAAAAATAGGGCAGTCTATAGCATGTAATGGTGCATGTTTATCTGTGGCAAAATTTTCTGAAAATGAAATTGAATTTGATGTGTTATCAGAAACATTTAGAAAAACAAATTTATCTGAAGTTTCTTTTGTGAATCTTGAGCGTGCAATGCTGGCAGGGGGTAGATTTGAAGGACATGTGGTTCTTGGGCATGTGGATGAGGTAATATTTTTTATAGAAAAAAAAGAAGAAGAAAGCGGTGTAGAGTTTGTATTTTCTCTCCCCGCTCAGATGAAATATCTGGTAGAAAAAGGATCTGTATCATTAAATGGTGTATCTTTAACTATTGGTAAAATTACAGATAAGTCATTTTCTGTTTTTTTAATTCCTTTAACGCTGAAGCATACAAGTTTTGGGGAAATAGAAAAAGGAGATAAGATCTCTTTGGAATATGATTATCTCGGAAAATTGTTGTTGTCTCGTTAATAATTAATAACAAGTAGTTGTTGGCTTTAATATAAAAAACCCCTTTAATTTTAAATTAAAGGGGTTTTTGAGTTGCAAACTGGCAGACGAGACAGGACTTGAACCTGCGACACCCGGTTTTGGAGACCGGTGCTCTACCAACTGAGCTACTCGTCTATTGAGTAATTGAAAGAAAAACTGGCGGAGAGATAGGGATTCGAACCCTAGGTGGAGTCGCCCCCACAATGGTTTTCAAGACCATCGCATTCGACCACTCTGCCATCTCTCCATGTGTCTTTCATTGCTAAAATAATTTTAGCTAATAAAGTATATAATTTTTTAGATTGTTATTTCAATAGATTTTTCGATTTTTCTTATATTTTATAAAAATTAATGAAAATTAAGATTAAATATATAAATCTGTTTGACTTTTTCTTAAAAAAAAGTGAAACTAGATAAGCTTTAAAAAAATAGAGTAGTAAACAAGTTATTTTTATTATAGATACAGATGGCATTCGCAATCATTCAAAATGGAGGAAAACAATATAAAGTCTCAGTGGGAGAAGTTGTTTCATTGGAAAAAATAGATCAAGAAGAAGGAAATATTACATTTCCATTTGTTGTACTATCTACCGATGGGGAAAATACAGTAATAGGGGAGCCTTTTATTAAAGGAGCTTCTGTGGAGGGGGAGATTGTAGAGCAAGGTCGTGCTGATAAAATTCGAGTAGTTCATCGAAAGTCAAAAAAACGGATGATGAAAGTTCGAGGGCATCGACAGCCTTTTACAAAAGTTAAAATTACAAAAATTTAAATTTAAATTTAATTGAGTAGGCATATTAATCTTTTTTATTGATTGATGTGCTTTTTGTAATTATTGCTTTTATATATATTTTATTATTTATTATTATGTTGAATGATTTAAAAAAATTCCTAATAAAGGGGAATGTCGTTGATTTAGCAGTTGCAGTTATTGTTGGTGCTGCGTTTGGGAAAATTGTTACATCGTTTGTTAAGGATGTGATCATGCCACCAATTGGAGTGTTGCTTGGAGGTGTTGATTTTTCTGATTTAGCATATGTCCTTGTTGAAAAAACGGGAGAGGTTGCTGAGGTTGCTATTAAATATGGTGTATTTATTCAGACAATTATAGATTTTGCAATTGTTGGAACTGTTATATTTTTTGTAGTAAAACTTCTGGAGTCGATGCAAAAGAATAAAGAAGAAGCTCCTAAAAAAGAGGTTAAATTATCAGAAGATATTCTTTTACTTACAGAGATTCGTGATTTATTGAAAAAATAATTGATATTTGAGAAATCTTGTTTGACATCTTTTTAAAAACAGGTACTATTAAAGAGATGTTAAGCTTTTTTTGGAAAAGTGGCTGAGTGGCTGAAAGCGGCACCCTGCTAAGGTGTTGAGGGGGTAACCTCTCCGAAGGTTCGAATCCTTTCTTTTCCGCCAGAGTTTAACTTTGAAAAAAACTATAAAATACATTTATTTTATAGTTTTTTTTATTTATATTATATTTAAGTATTGATATATGTATTTAGATTATAGTGCAACAGCGCCATTGGCTTCTGAGGTTTTAGGTGTAATGATGCCATATTTGACGCAAAATTTTGGAAATGCTTCTGCTTTGTATTCTTATGGGCAAAAAGCAAAAAAAGCATTAGATAGTGCAAGATTAGAAATTTCTAAAATTATCGATGCAAATTTAGATGAAATTATTTTTACCAGTGGTGCAACGGAAAGTAATAATCTTGCTATAATGGGGGTTGTAGAAAATTTTGAAAATAAAATTAAGGAAATCAATAGTAGGGAGGCTATTATAATTCCTGTAGTTATCACTACAAATGTTGAACATGCATCAGTGTTATCTGTTCTAAAAAAATTGGAAAAACAAAAAAGGATAGAAGTTAAATATTTAAAAGTTGATAATTCTGGAATTGTGTCTGTTGAAGATTTTAAAAAAGTTTTATCTGATTTAGAAAAAGAAAATAAAAAGCAAAATATAGCACTTGTTTCATGTATGGCAGTAAATAATGAAATTGGAACAATTCAGCCAGTTTCCAGAATTGGGAGAATTTGCAAAAAACAAAATATAATTTTTCATATAGATGCTGTGCAGGCTTTTGGAAAAATTAAAACATCTGTTGAAAATTGGAAATGTGACTTGCTCTCTCTTTCTGCACATAAGTGTTATGGTCCAAAAGGAGTTGGTATTTTGTATGTAAAAGAAGGAACAGAAATAAATGCTCAGATTATAGGCGGTGGACAAGAGAGGTCTTATAGAGCAGGAACAGAAAATATTGCAAATATTGTTGGAATGGCAAAAGCTTTTCAAATTTCAGAAAATTTAAGAGAAAAAGAGCAGGAAAAATATGAAAAATTGCAAATTTTTACAAAAGAATATATAGAAAAATTTTGTAATTTTGCTATATGGAATGGTGCAGAGATAGGAGAAAAAAGGGTGAAAAATAATATAAATTTTAGTTTTTCAAATTCAGAAAAAAATATAAAAATAAGTGGTGAAAGTTTGCTTATGAGATTAGATATTCAAAATGTTGCAATTTCTCTTGGGAGTGCTTGCAGTGCTGGAATGGTAGCTCCTTCGCATGTTTTGTTGGCGATTGGAAAAACAAAAGAAGAGGCAAGAACAGGAGTTCGGATAACATTTGGGATGTCTACAGATATGCAAGAATTGGAGATTGCTTTATCAAAAATTATCAAAGCTGTTCATACCTTGAAAAAATAAATATTATATAGTAGGTTTTGTTATAAGTGAGTTTTTCTCTCTTTTACGATTTTACAGTTTCTTTTTACTGGTGCATATATATGTGTATAAAAAATTGTATAAAATAAAATTTTTTAATAATTGTATGAAGTTTTATTCTTCTTGTATGTCTTCTGTTTCTGTTTTATTTTTTTCTTTATTTCTTGGTAGTTTTGTATCTGCACAAACTTTTCAAATTTCTGCATATTATTCACCAATTCCAAACCAAAATGCATATGTTTCTGGGAGTTATGACAATGATTTAAAAATGAATGGAAATGGCACACATGGTGCTGATGGAACAACTGTTTATGTTGGAATGATTTCAGCTCCGTCTAAGTATGATTTTGGAACAAAGATTTTTATTCCAGGGTTGGGGGTTGGAACGGTGCATGATAGAGGTGGTGCAATTTATGCTGCAAAAGGGTATGACCGGCTGGATATTTGGATGGGGTATGGAGATGAAGGAAGAAAAAGAGCTTTGCAGTGGGGAAGGCAAATCGTTGATGGAAAAATTGTATCAGTTAATGCAAAAGAAGGGTTTATTTTTGATGAAAAAGTTTTAAGTTTAGAAGATTTAGGGGGTTTTGAGGTTGATGTTGAAAATGATAATTTATTTAATACAAATCTTTGGTTTAAAATAAATAATTCAGCAAAAAATATTGATCTTAATTTTATTTCTGAAGAAGTAAAAAAAATTCAAAAATTTTTAAATATTGAACAAACAGGATTTTATGGATATAAAACATCAAAAGCGGTATATGCTTTTCAGGTAAAAAATAATATTTTGAAATATAAAAATGATACAGGTGCAGGAACATGGGGACCAAAAACGCGAGAAATAGCAAATAAACTTGTGAATATTTCTACATCAGAAGCAAAAAGAAAATAAAATATAATAATAAAAAAATATGAGAATTTTTGATTTTAGGTGGGATGATGAAACGAAATTGCCATTTTTTAAATATTTAGAAAATGATTCTGCTAATTCGATATCTATAAAAAAAATAGAGCAAAATCAAAAAATTTCTATTACTTTGATTGATGGAAATACAAAATGTGTTGGATATGAAAAAAATGGAGAATATCATATTTGCAAAAATACAGATACAACACAAACGAATGTAAAAAAATGTGAAATATGTAAAAAATCGGAAGATTATTTTCCTTGTCAATTTTGTAATGGGTTTAATTGTGATAAATTTCGGCGAGAAAAAATAGAAAATTGTGATGCTACTCATATGGTTTATCTTGCGTTGTTTTCTCAGGGTATTGTGAAGGTTGGAGTGTCTCGATTGTCAAGAATGCATGCTCGGCAATTTGAACAGGGGTCTCATTATACAAGAGTTTTAATAGAAAATGTTTCTGGTGTAACTGCACGAAGAATAGAGCATTTTGTTGGAAAGTTGGGATTTCCAGATAAAATTCCTGCAACGAAAAAAAAGGATATTGTGTTACCGAGAATTTCTTTGGAAGAAGGACAAAAAATTCTTGAAGAAAAATTTCAAGATGCTAAAAATTATATTCAAGATGAAATGCCAGAAATGGCAAAATATATTGTGGAAAATAAATTTTGGGATATGCGACCTTTTTATAGTAATGAATTTTCTGAGATTGAGGAGTCTACAAAGCCGACTCATTTTATAACATTGGAAGAAGGAGATAGTGTTGGTGGTGTTTTAAAAGCAGTAAAAGGAAGTTTTTTGCTTATTGAAACTTCTACGGAATTTGTTGTGTTACTTGCTAAGTCTTTGGTTGGAAAAGAAGTGTCTTTTGATGAAGTAGAAAATGGGGTAAATAAGATGGGAGGATTTCAGGGTGGGTTATTTTAATTTTAATTACTTCATATTTTAGAAATATGATACTATTTTTTTACAAAATTTAAATATTTTAAAAATTATAAAAAATGGCACATATTTTCTTTCAACTTGGGGCGCAGGCAGATATTTCAGAAGAAGAGATTTATTCAACTTTTAATACTGAAACTGAGATTTTATCAGGTTTTGCATTTGGAGAATTTCCAAAGCAAAAAGTAAAAAAGAAATTTGATGAATTGGGTGGAGTTATGAGAGCTGGTGTTGTGTTAGGAGAAGAGCGAAGTTTTGAAGGTGTGCAAGCTGGGATTATTGAGCATATTGAAAAAACTGCAAAAAAGGGAAAAAAAATGAAAGTTGGAATTTTTATTGGAAGTAATCAGGGGTGGAAAAAATTTGGAATAGGACTACAAAAAGCAATAAAATTAGCAAGTAGGGGAGATGAGTATAGCGAGGAAAATAAATTTTCTGTACGAATTGTAAATAGAGATGCTAAAAATTTGGATAGTTATGCTATTCATAAAGAAAAACTTTTAGAGAAAGGAAATGCGGAATATGTGTGTATTCCGTTACCTACAGGTTGGGCGTGGGGAATTTCTATTGGTGTGCAAAAAGCTTTTGATTTTGCTGCAAGAGATATGAAAAAGCCGGTAAGAGATATGAAGGTTGGGCTTATGCCCCCAAAGCTTGCGAGAATTATGATAAATATGACTCGTGATGAAAGTGGAAATTTGCCTGCAAAAATTTATGACCCATTTTGTGGAATGGGAACAGTTTTATTAGAAGGAATGTCTTTGGGGTTAAAAGTTGCGGGGAGTGATTTGTCTAAAAAAATGGTGGAAGCTACAAAAAAGAATACAAAATGGTATTTTGATTATGAAGAAAGAAATAAGCCAAAAGAAGACAATAGATTTAAACAATTGGGAAAAGATCAAAAAGATGATAAGTTTAATGAATTTAGTGTTGATGAAGATTTTATTAGTAGTAAAAAAAATAAATCTAAAAATTCTGAAGATAAAAAAGATCCATTTTTCTTAAGGGATATTTTTATGAAAGATGCAACAAAATCTTTTTATGATGATCAAAAAAAGAAGATAAATAAGTCTGTGGTTGTAGGTGAGGGGTTTTTAGGGAAGATATTTCATAGGCCGGTAAATAAAGAGCAATATGAAATTCAAAAAGAAGAATTATTTCCGATGTATCGGCAGTTTTTATTTCAACTTTCTTCTGAAAATATTTCAAAAATTGTATTTGCGTTTCCTTTTTGGGTTGGAGAAAATAATACAACATATTCTTTTGTAGAAGATTTGATAAAATTTACAAATAATTTAGGGATAAAGCTTGTAAAATCTCCAATTCGGTATATTAGGGAAGGGCAAGTTGTGGGGCGAGAAATTGTTACTTTTGAAAAAAAATAGTATTTAAAAAATTAAAATATTTATGAAAAAAGATTTATTGCTCGGATTGGTAATGTTGATAGTTGGGGGCTTGGTTTTTTATTTTGTAATGGATTATGCAAATATTAGTATTTTTAAAAATAATAATTTAGAAAGAGAGGTTTCTGTTTCACAGGCAACGGATAAAGCAAAAATTTCATTATCTCCTACTCCTACAGTAAAGCCAGAAATTTCTTTAATTGAAAAATTGAAAAAAGCAAACAATGCAATAAAAAATGGAGAATTAGAATATGCATCTGATTTATTGGAATCAGAAGAGCATACTCCTCATGTTTTAGATGTATTAATAAAATCAAGTTTGGGAAGAAAGCAATATTTTGAATCTGAAATATATATTAAAGAGTTAGTAAAATTGGATAATAGTGCAAAAAATATAAAACAATATATTGAAATTTTGCTACTCTCTGGAAAAGTAAAAGATGCAAAAACTTTATTTTCTTTATTGGGAGAAACTGATGATAAGCTTTTTTTCGAAATGATTGTTTCTATTTTTGAAAATAAGCATAAAAATGTTCAAAATTTTGCTCAAAAATTATTAGACTCTTCATCTTTGGAGCAATATAAAAAATCGGCAAAAATTGTTTTAGATGTGTATAAAACATATGAAAGTTTTAGGGATGGAAGTCCTGATTATTTAACGTTGATGCTTGGTAATGTTTTAAAAACATTACAATTTCATGAATTGACAATTGCTTATATTAAACCTGTTTTAGAAAAAAATGCAAATTATAGAGATGCTTGGATAGTTGTAGGGAATTCTTATTTAGAGTTGAAACAATTTGAAATTGCTGAAAAAATGTTGGAAAAGGCTGTATCTTTGGATCCTTCTCATCCGGTTGGTACATATTTACTTGGTGTAACTTTGTATGAAGAAGGTCAGGCAGAGGATGCAATAAATCAGTTAAAAATTGCTATTAAGAATGGATATACTCCAAGGGCAAAAGTAGAAAAGTATATAGGTGATATGTATTTTGGGATAGATAAATTTGAAGATGCGTTAGAGCATTATCAATATGTATTAGAGCAAGGAGAGCCCACGGTTGCAGATTATTCAAAAGCGGTATTTATTGCATTGCAAAAATTAAAAGTTCCAAGCTTGGGGCGTTCTTTTGCTGAAAACGCTATTGTGGATTTCTCAAATAATCCAAAAGCGCTGGCGTTGAAAGGAGTGGCTTTGCTTGAGTCTGGCAATTTACAGATAGCAAAACAGTATATTGAAAATTTGGCATTAAAATATCCGCAATCATTAGATATTATACTTTTGGTTGGAAATTTAAGAGAGTCTGAAGAGTCTTATCAGTCGGCGTTTGATTTGTATAAAAAATGTTATGATGATGGATCTGTTTCCGGAGATTTTATTTATATAGAATGTGCACAGAAATATGAAGAATTAAGAGAAAAATTGCAAAAATAATATGAGAGTTTTAATTGCGGGAACGTTCGATTTATTTCATAAAGGGCATGAATTTTTTATAGCATCTGCTTTGCAATATGTTGCAGAAGTTAGAAATTCAGAATTTCATGTTATTATTGCTACTGATGTAAATGTTGAAAAAATTAAAAATAAAATTCCAAAAAATTCTGAAAATCAAAGAAAAAATAATGTAGAAAAATTTATAAAAAATAAAATAGTTGAAAATTTAAATATATATAAAAATATAAAAATATTTGTACATATTGGAAGTGAAACAAATTTTCTGAAACTTCCTATAAAAATAAATCCAGATATTATTTGTGTCGGTTATGATCAAAAAATTCCAAAAAGTCTTTTGCTGGAAAAAGAAAAAGGATTTTTAAAAAATTGTAAATTTGTAGTTTGCGATTCTTATTTTCCAGAAAAATATAAAACAAGCCTTGTGGATATTTAATATCTACAAGGCTTGTTTTTTTTTTATATTGAGGTAGTTACATTCCTGGAAATCCCATTCCTCCCATTAATCCTTTCATTTTTTCTGCAGAAACTTCTTGGGATTTTTTTGCAGCTTTAGCATGTGCTTTAATAATTGCTTTTGCAAGTTTTGCTTTTGTTTCTGGTGTTGCTAGCTCGTCTGGAATTTCAATAGAAATAAGCTCTTGATCTGCGGCAACAATTACAACAACTCCATCCACTTCTGCTTCTATATGAATAGATGCAAGTTCTTTTTTAATAGCTTTTGCTTCTTTTTGCATTTTGTACATGTCTTTCATTTGTTTAAACATTTTTATTTTATAATTAAATAATAAGAGTTTATTTTGTTTATTTTGGTGGGCTGGGAGGGAATCGAACCCTCGACAAATGGCTTAAGAGGCCACTGCTCTAACCAACTGAGCTACCAGCCCAAAATAGAGTGCATGTTTCAGCAAGAAATATTGTATCAAATGTATATGAAAAATCACAAATAAAAGTTTTTATTTTTTTGGGATGATGTGATAAAATTATATAAAATGTATACTTTTAATATAATTTTATGGGATTGGGTGCTGTAGATATGGCAGATGTGAATATGGATACAAGTGTGGAGAGAGATTCGTTGGACGGGCTTGTTGACGAATTGAGATATAGACTCAGTGTTATGGTGACTGTTGACGCACAGATTGAATTTTGCAATAAGCAGATAATGGAATTGGAATCTTCGGATGACATTTTGATGAAGGCTTTTGTGTATGCGTTAAAAAAAGAAAAAAAAGAATTAGAATTAAAGCAATTAGATAATGGTGAATTAGATGATGAGATTGTGGAAAAATTAAAAAAAGAAATGCTTGAAAATAAAGAAGAATTTGATGCTATGCTTAATGGTAAATGGTCTAAACAGCTTAAATATTTTCAAAAAAATGGATTTATTAGTATGAGCTATTCTAAGGGTAGAGTTACTCCTAGTCGGGTTGTTACGGGTATTCTTGATATTTATAAAACATCGGCGAAAAAATTGGCGGACTTTAGTGATCTTTTGGAAAGACTGAGGGATATGGAGGCGTTAGATAAGTATTCTTTCAGTTCTTATGTGAGGTTATTTCTTATGTTGGGTAATACTGTTGAATTGACTAAGGGGTTAAAGATTAGGTTAGCTAAAAATCAAGAAATGAATGGTGATGATTTGATAGATCAGGCATCGATTGAGTTGGGTGACTATTTAAGTGAAAAAAAAGGTGATGCAATATTGAATAGGAAAGGTTTGGAGGGGGTTGAGTTTAATAATTTGTTAAAAAGTGTTGGGTTTTCAGATTTGGATATAAAAATTTTGAGAGCTTTAAATCTTGTAACAGATGATGCAAGGATTTAGGGGAGAGTTGTAATATCTTTGCTTCATAAAAAATAATTTGATAAAATGTTAGCACTTAACACAAAAGACTGTTAATTATTAATTTTATATATATATGAAAAAAGATTGTTACGAATTATTAGGTTTACAAAAAGGGGCAACAGAGCAAGATATAAAAAGGTCGTATAGAAAGCTTGCGGCTAAATATCATCCAGATGTAAATAAAGATGCGGATGCCGAAGATAAATTTAAAGAAATTTCTGAGGCATATGAAATTTTATCTGATCCACAGAAAAGAACTCAGTATGACCAATTTGGTCATGATGCATTTTCTGGTGGTCAATCAGGGTATGGAGGGGGAAGTCCTTTTGGTGGAGGGTTTCAGGGAGGTGGATATGAAGATATCTTTGACTCATTTTTTGGCGGTGGAGGCGGGTTTGGAGGGCAAAGTAGAAGGCCTTCAGGTCCAAAAGTTGGGCGAGATGTTGAAGTTCAAATAAAGTTGTCGTTTAGGGAGAGTGTTGAGGGGCTTACAAAAACAATTAAGTTTTCTGCCAATGAAGAATGTTCTTTTTGTGAGGGGCGAGGCGAGGCGAAAAATTCAAAATCAAAATCATGTGGAACATGTCATGGTTCTGGGCAAGTTACTGGTCGCCAGCAAACTCCTTTTGGAATTATTCAAACTCAAATGGTTTGTTCTAAGTGTGAGGGAGTTGGGAAAATTCCAGAAAATCCATGTAGAAAATGTGATGGAAAGGGGCGAAAAATGGGGGAAAGAAAAGTTGAGGTTAAAATTCCTGCTGGGGTATTTGATGGAGCTTTGTTGAGAATAGCAAGAAAGGGTGAAGCTGGAGAAAAAAATGCACAAGCTGGAGATTTACTTCTTCATATTTCAGTGAGTTCTTCTCATAAATTTAGAAGAGAGGGGGATGATATACATACAGATTTAAGTATCCATGCATTTCAAGCTATTTTAGGAACTGAAGCTGAGATTGAGACGGTGCATGGAATTTCTAAAATAAAAATTCCTGCGCATACTGCACATGGAAAGGCGTTAAGAATTAGAGGGCAAGGGATGCCAAAGATTGGGTCAGATTCAAATGGGGATCATATAGTGAATATTCTCGTGGATGTCTCTGTAGAGCTTTCTGATGAAAATAGAGATACGTTGGAAGAGTTGGCAAAAAATATGAACCTAAGTCATTCAAATAAAGAAGGTTTTTTTGAAAAAATTTTTGGATAATTATGAATTGGTAATAAAAAAAGAGACATTCATTATGATGTATGTCTCTTTTTTTTTGTTAAATGTCTTTTAAATTAGGAGTTATTAGCTTGTTCTGTTGCCGTGTATGAAAAAAAAGAAAGATTTCTTAAAAAAACTCTAAAAAAGTCTTGACCTTATAAAACAAAACCTGATAAGCTTTTCCAGCTCTAGTCATTTACGACTACAGCACAAAACGACCTTTGATATTTATAGGCTAAGAAAAATTCTTCCGGTTCCTAGAAACCCTTTTCCGGAAGTAAAATATTGAAAAAGAGCTTCTATTTTTTTAGTTTTATACTTAAAGCCAAATCCTATTACTTGTAATAGATTAGGTTTCAAAATCTTTTTAAGGCAATTTTATTGTTTTAATTTTTAACAAAAGAGTTTGATCCTGGCTCAGGATTAATGCTGGCGAGATGCATAACACATGCAAGTCGAGCGAGAAATTTCTTCGGAAATGGACAGCGGCGGACGGCTGAGTAACACGTTGGAACGTGCCTTCAATTCAGGGATAGCGTAGAGAAATCTGCAGTAATACCGGATAGTCCAGAAATGGTAAAGCGTTTAGCGATTGAAGAGCGGCCTGCGGCCCATTAGCTAGTTGGTAAGGTAATGGCTTACCAAGGCTATGATGGGTATCTGGTGTGAGAGCATGACCAGACAGAATGGGACTGAGACACGGCCCATACTCCTACGGGAGGCAGCAGTGAGGAATTTTCCGCAATGGACGAAAGTCTGACGGAGCAATCTCGCGTGGAGGATGACACCTTTCGGGGCGTAAACTCCTTTTATGAGGGAAGAAAATTTGACGGTACCTCATGAATAAGGGGCGGCTAACTACGTGCCAGCAGCCGCGGTAATACGTAGGCCCCAAGCATTATCCGAAATTACTGGGCGTAAAGCGATCGAAGGCGGTCTATTAAGTCTGGCGTTAAATCCCTCGGCTCAACCGAGGACTCGTGCTAGAAACTGATATGACTAGAGGTATGGAGAGGTATCTGGAATTTCTATTGTAGGGGTTAAATCCGTAGATAATAGAAGGAACACCGAAAGCGAAGGCAGGATACTGGTCATCACCTGACGCTGCGCGATCGAAAGCGTGGGGAGCGAAACGGATTAGATACCCGTGTAGTCCACGCCCTAAACGATGAATACTCGGTGTTCGGAGGTTTCAAATCCCTCTGAGTGCCCAAGCTAACGCGTTAAGTATTCCGCCTGGGGAGTACGGTCGCAAGATTAAAACTCAAAGGAATAGACGGGGATCCACACAAGCAGTGGAGCATCTGGTTTAATTCGATAATACGCGGGGAACCTTACCGGGGCTTGACATCCTGAGAACTTTCTAGAGATAGTTAGGTGCCCTTCGGGGAGCTCAGTGACAGGTGCTGCATGGTTGTCGTCAGCTCGTGCTTTGAAGTGTTCGGTTAAGTCCGTTAACGAGCGCAACCCTCATCGTATGTTATTCATTTCATGCGAGACTGCCAGGTTTAACCTGGAGGAAGGTGAGGATGACGTCAAATCAGCATGGCCCTTATGTCCCGGGCTACACAGGTGCTACAATGGGAGGGACAAAGCGTAGCCAAGTCGCAAGACGGAGCCAATCGCATCAAACCCTCTCTCAGTTCGGATTGGGGTCTGCAACTCGACCCTATGAAGTTGGAATTGCTAGTAATCGCGCATCAGCAATGGCGCGGTGAATATGTTCCTGGATCTTGTACTCACCGCCCGTCAAACCACGGAAGATGGGGGCACCCGAAGTTGCGTTATCCTTTCGAGGAGCGTACCTAAGGTGAAATCATTGACTGGGGTTAAGTCGTAACAAGGTATCCGTACGGGAATGTGCGGATGGACCACCTCCTTTTTGGGAGATACTTATAGAAATATAAGTCATCCTTGATTTGGTCTTAGCATTAGCTAAGGTACAACAATTTTTCTTAGAACCATAAATAATTAGGTAAAACCTCTTTAAGATTTATTTCTTGAAGGGGTTTTTTTGTATTTGAATTTCTATTATATACAAGTATATTATAGACTTGTACTTGTGTGATATAAAATCTGTAAATACTATCAATAAAACAAAAAACTATAATAGTCATTAAATTATTATTATAGTTTTTTGTTTTTTAATTTTTTAAATATGTGATTCTAACAATATTAGTTTGTTATAAATATCTTTTTAAAAAATTATCTTTAAATTCTGAAAATTTATTTTCTAGTATAGCTTTTCGTGCATTTTGCATTAACTCTTGATAGAAGAATAGATTGTGAATTGTTGCATATTTTTGTCCTAATTGTTCACCAACTTTTAATAAATGATGAATATAACTTCGTGTACATTTTTTTTCTGAACATGATTCACATTTGCATTCTGGATCTAAAACAGAAGAATCTTCTGCAAATTTAGCATTTTTAATTTTAATAACTCCGTCTTTTGTAAATAAGCTTCCATGTCTTGCATTTCTTGCAGGTAAAACACAGTCAAACATATCAATTCCTCTTTCTATAGCTTCTAATAAGTCGACAGGTGTTCCAACGCCCATTAAATATCGAGACTTATTTTTTGGCATATATTCAACAATTTCATCTAAAACTTTATACATTTCTTTTGGTGGTTCGCCTACCGCAAGTCCTCCCATTGCAAATCCATCAAAGTTCATTGATGTAATTTCTTTTAGGCTTTTTTGTCGTAATTCTGGAAATGAACCTCCTTGGATAATTCCAAAAAGTTGAGGTCTTTTTGTTGTTGGTATTGCAAGGTCATATTGAGATGCAAAATAGTTTAGTGAACGTTTTGCCCAAGCTGTTGTTTTGTTTACAGCATTTTCAATAGCTTTAAAATCTGGAACATTTGGAGGGCATTCGTCAAATGCCATTAAAATATCAGAGCCAAGTTCAATTTGAATTTGCATTGAAGTTTCAGCATCTAAATAAAATAAATCTCCATTTATATGAGAATTAAACCACACTCCATCATTTGTAATTTTTTTTCCTTGAATAGAAAAAACTTGAAATCCTCCAGAATCTGTTAAAATAGGTTTGTCCCATCTTTCCCAATGGTGTAATCCTCCCATTTTTTTTATTAATTGAGATGTTGGTTTTAAATGGAGGTGATATGTATTTCCTAGTGAAATTTGTGCTCCTAAATTTTCGAGTTCGTCAAATCCAACAGCTCCTTTTATTGCACCTCTAGTGGCAACTGGCATAAATACTGGAGTCTTAATCTCTCCATGTGGTGTTTGCAAAAGTCCTGCTCTGGCTTTTCCGTCTTGGTGCTGATGTGTAAACATTCTATTTATAGTTATGGATATTTAAAAGATGATATTTTTATTTGATTTTTATGTCCTGCTCTTTAATTAACAAACTCAAAGCTTTTTCTATAACTCCAACAAAATCTAAGCCTAATTGTTTTTGAGGTAATACTAAATTACTTCCAGAGATTGTCCAATTTGGTTGTTCTTCTAATAATTGCATAATTTCTTTTGCAGTTACACTTTTTGCTAAATGAAGCTCAACATTGTCTCCTTGAAATTTTACTGCTTTTACCAAGGCTTTTTTTGCCAAAATTTTAATTTCTAATATTTTTACCAAATTTCTAACCTCAACTGGCAATCTCCCATATTCTTCAGAAAGTTCTTCCAATAATTCATGCAAATTTGTGATATTTTCTATTGATGCAAATCGTTGATAAATTAAGATTTTTTCTTTTGTATTTGGAACAAAAAAACTGGGAACAAATGCATTTAATGGAATTTCAATTTGCACATCTTCAATAATCTCTTCGCTTGAAATTTTCTTATTTTTATCTGTAGTATTTTGCTTTGTTTCTTTTTCCAAAATTTTAATTTCTTTATTTAGCAATTTCAAAAAATGATTAACCCCAATAGAATTTACCGTTCCACTTTGAGAAATTCCCAAAACATCTCCAGCTCCACGAATTTCTAAATCTCTCATAGACAACTGAAATCCACTTCCTAATTCTGATGCTTCCACAATTGCTCGTAATCGTTTTTTGGAATCCATTGGCAATTTATCCTGATTATACAAAAGATACGCATAGGCTTGCCTACTACTTCGCCCAATTCGTCCACGCAATTGATATAATTGAGAAAGTCCAAATCTATCGGCATTATTAATAATCATTGTATTGGCATTTGGTAAATCTATACCATTTTCAATAATAGTAGAAGAAATTAATACGTCAAATTTCCCAGATTTAAAATCTTCAATTTTATCTTCTAATTCATGTGAATTCATTTGCCCATGTGCAACCACAAAACTTGCAGAAGGAATAAGCAATCGTAACTTATCAGCCATAGATTCAATAGTTTCAACCCTGTTATGCAAAAAATAAATTTGTCCATTTCTTGCCAATTCTTTTTCTATCACTCCTTTGATAAGTGTATCCGAAAATTTTCTTACTTCTGTTAAAATAGGAAGTCTCCCCGGTGGCGGAGTGGTAATAGTCGAAATATCTCGAAGGTTATGCAACGCCAAATTTAATGTTCGTGGAATAGGTGTTGCTGTCATTGTTAAAATATGAACTCCTTTTTTCATATTTTTAATTTTTTCTTTTTGTTTTACTCCAAATCGTTGCTCTTCATCTACTATCAAAAGTCCTAAATTATGAAATTTCACATCTTCCGACAATAACCTATGAGTTCCAATTAAAATATCAATTTTTCCTGCTTTTGCTTTTTCTAAAATAATTTTTTGCTCTTTTACGCTTTTAAATCGTGAAATCTCTTCAATAATAATTCCAAAATCACTCATTCGAGATTTGAAATTTTTATAATGTTGATCTACCAAAATAGTAATAGGAGCAATAAGAGCTACTTGTAATCCATTTTCTACGGCTTTAAAAGCAGCACGCATTGCAACTTCTGTTTTTCCAAATCCAACATCTCCACAAACCAATCTATCCATTGGTTTTTTTCCTTCCAAATCTTTTTTAATATCCCTAATTGCTGCCAATTGCCCCGGAGTTGGTGCATATTGAAAATCAGCCTCAAATTTACTCATTTTCTCAGAATCTTCATTGCATTGATACGCATGAGCTTTTTCTCTTTTGGCATATAATTCTAATAATTCTTTTGCCATTTCTTGTGTTTCTTTTTTAGCTTTTGTTTGTGATTTTATCCATTCTTTTCCACCAAGTCTTGTCAGTTTTGGTTGAGAGTCTTCTGATGTTAAATATCTTGAAACTTTATCGGCATATGCAATAGGAACAAAAAGTTTGTCATTTTTTAAATATTCAACTTCTAAATATTCTCGAGTAATTCCCGAAATTTCTTGCTCTGCTATTCCTAAAAATTTTCCAATACCATGGTCTGCATGCACTACAAAATCTCCAGCTTTTAAACTCGATAAAAAATCATTCATATCTTGATTATTTTCAGATCTTTTTTGCTGAGTTTTCATTTGAAAAACTTCTCTATCGGTTAAAAACAAAATTTTCTCTTCTTGATTTTGAAATGATGGTGGCACAAATTCAGCATTTCCAGCATCTACTAAAGAAATAGGAGCAAGTGAATCAAAATGCGAAGAAAATGGAATATTTTCTTCTTCAAAGATAGTTTTAATTTCGTTAAATCGTTTGGTAACAAGAATTGTTTTCCAACCTGTATTTATTTTTTCTCGCAAATCATTTAAAAAATCTGCAATATTATAAAATTTTAACAGCGATAAAAATCGTAAATGTAAACTTTCTACTTGGTTTATTGGAAAAACAGAACTTTCAATAATTTTAGCAGAAGAGTTTAATAGTTTTTTTTGAAAATCTTCATCTAAGTCAGAAAATTCTTCTATAAAAAATAAATCTTTTTGTGTTGATAGATCTGTTAATTCTGAAGTTATTTCTTCATTTCCCACTGCAAACATTTCTTGCTGTGAGATTTCTGCCAAAATATTCATATTTTGCACAGAGTCTATACTTTCAATTTTTTCAATTATATCAAAATTGAAACTAATACAAATTTCATTTTTTGCTCCCAAAGGGAAAATAATAATTTGTTCTCCTTTTTTTATAAATTCTCCTTCTTCTAAATATTGCTGAGAATACGAATGTTTGTATCCTGCGGTTTCTAGTTTTTTAAACAAAACAGAATGCGTAAGCGAATCAGATTTTTTTAAAATAAATTTTTTATGACTCAAACTTATTGCATGTGGATACAAATCCATAGCCTGATCTCTCGACAACAAAAATATCATTTTTTGCTTTTCTGCAATTTTATTTGCCAAAAGAAATTTATCTCGCTCTATATCTTTTTCCAGCGAAGAAAATCCTAAAAAAAATGGCTTATATTCATCTGATAAAAAAGATTGAAACAAATGAGCATATTCAACAATTTCACTTTTTTTTTCTACAATATAAAAAAGATGATGCGGTGAATATCTTCGCAAATAATCAGATACAAAAAATGACTTTGCTGATAAATTTGCAAGTCCGTATGTTGAAAAAAACCGTTTCTTTTTTGAAGGTGGAAGTGTTTTTATTTTAGGGAAGAAATTCCACATTCCTTCCGATAATTCTTTTGAAAAAGACATTATGATATGTTCCAATGAAATAATAACAGTGTGTATATGATAACACAAAAATGCAAAATAACACTAAAAAAATTATTTATTAAAGTGTAATACTGCAATTTCGGGGGGAATAAAGAGGCGAAGAGGAAGTCCAACCTCCCCCAATCCTGAGGTTGTAAAAATTTGCCCTTTTTCTGTATTCAACAATCCAGAATCAAAATCTCCAGTAGTAGGAATTATTTTTTTATACAACCATGGAATCCTAATTTGTCCACCGTGAGTATGTCCAGTAAGGGTAATTGCTTGTGTGTTTTTTGGAAAATAAAAAGTAGTATCAGGATTGTGAGCAAGAATTAAAAAATTTTTATTTTCAGATTTTTTTGTAAATAATTTGGGTAAAAATGGAGAAATATCATCTTTACCAGCCCAATTATCCCCCAATCCCAATATCTTAATATCTGTATTTGGTAGAGTGAAAAGTTTTTGTTCTATTACAAAAACTTTATTTTTTTCTAAAACAATTTTTAATTTATCTGCGAGTTTTGGACCTGGTCTTTCTTCGTCATGATTTCCTAAAACTGCATATACTGGCACTTTTATTAAAGATAAAGGTTTAAACAAAGTATCTAAATCATCAATATTTTGTGGATGATATGTAAAATCTCCTGCAATAAAAACTGATTTTATTGCATTTTTATCAATTTGAATATTGATTTGTTTTACAACTTTTTCTAAAAAATCTTCATTTTTCCATTTCCCAAGATGTAAATCTGATATCAAAATTGCATCGTAATTAAACGATGCAGAAATTTCATATTCATTTACTTTTAAATAAAATCGTTCTATAAAAAATGCATATAAAATAATTATAATAGCAACGATAAAAGAAAATATCGAAAATTTTTTAATACGCTCGTGCATACACGATTTTTGTTATAGTGTTTTTTCCAGAAAAAATACATTTTCCTTCTTCGTTTCCTTTTCCGCCATTTGAATATCTATTATATTTATATGGAATACATCGAGCTGTAATTTTTAATTCTTTCAGCAATTTTTCTCGTTCTTCGTTTACTTCTGCATCGGCATAACAAAGAGCAAATCCAGAATTTTTATTATTATTTTTAGAAAAATATTCTTTTAATTCTTCAAGGCTTGAAATTTCTTTAATATTTTCTTTTTGAAAATTTTGTGCTTTTATATAAATATTTTTTTGCATTTCATCTAAAATTTCTGAAATGTTAGAAATTTCATCAAACGAAACAAATTCTTTTTCGTTTGCGGGTTTATCTCTTCGTGAAAGCATAAATCCTCCTTTTTCAATATCTCGTTCTCCCAAGGCAATTCGAAGAGGAATTCCTTTTCGAACCCAATCCCAATTTTTCCCTTGTTTTTCAGAAGTGTCTAATTTTACTTCAATATTAATATCTCCAGAAAATTTTAAATTTTCTAAATTATTTTTTAAATTTTTTGCTTCTTCCAAAATTTTAGCATTTACTTTTTCATCTTTTTTCAGAAATGGCAAAATAACAATATGTTGAGGTGCAATTCTAGGAGGTAAAACTAATCCGTCATCATCTGCATGCGACATAATAATTCCACCAATCAACCGTGTAGAAACTCCCCAAGAAGTAGTATGTGCAAAATCTTCTTTTTCATCTCGTGTTTGAAATGAAATATTAAGACTTTTAGAAAAATTTTGACCTAAATAATGCGAAGTTCCAGCTTGAAGAGCTTTTTTATCCTGCATCATTGTTTCCACGGTGTATGTATTTTCTCCTCCCGGAAATCGTTCTTCTGGAGTTTTTTCTCCTTCTAAAACAGGCATTGCTAAATAATTTTCCAATAAATCTTTATATTCTTGTAGCATAATTTCTGTTTCTTCTCGTGCTTCTTGCTCTGTTTCATGAGCAGTGTGTCCTTCTTGCCACAAAAACTCTGATGTTCTTAAAAACATTCGTGTTCGCATTTCCCATCTCATTACATTTGCCCATTGATTAATTTTTAACGGCAAATCTCTATATGATTGAACCCATCGAGAAAAACTTTCTCCAATAATCATTTCACTGGTAGGACGAATAATATATTCTTCTTCAAGTTTTCCTGCGGGAACCAGTATTCCGTCTTGGTTTTCTAGTCGAGTATGTGTAACGACAGCACATTCAGTTGCAAATCCTTCAATATGATCTGCTTCTTTTTGAAAAAAAGATTTTGGAATAAGTAAAGGGAAATATGCATTTTCATGTCCTGTATCTTTAATTTTTTTATCAAGAATTTTTTGAATATTTTCCCAAATTCCAAATCCCCATGGTTTTATGACCATGCACCCTCTTACCACAGAATTTTCTGCCATATCTGCACCGCTCACCACAGCTTGATACCACGCCGAAAAATCTTCTTCTCGCGTTGGAGTAATTGCCGTTCTCGTTTTTTTTGCTGTCATTTCAATTTTTTTAAATTTATGATCTCTACAATTCAAAATCAATTTTATCATGCTCATCTTTTTTTTGCTATTTTTAAAATTATGCCAAAACCCATTCCCAAAAATTTTCAGGAGAAAGTACTGAAAAAGTTGAATTTGGATATAAATCGCTAAAAAGCTTTGGTGCTTTTACTTTTTTTTGTACATTCCATTTATACTCAAATGCATCCATTTTTTGATTTTCTATCACAATATAATCAACTTCTCTTTGAGAATAGCTTCTCCAAAAAAATTCTAGCCCTTGTTTTCCAATACGTTCAGAAAACTTTCTTTGCTCTACAATACAAAAATTTTCCCACAATCCACCAATATCATTTCGCAGATCAAGATTTTGAAAATTTTCTATAATTGCATTTCTTACGCCTACATCATAAAAATATATTTTTTGTTTTTTTGCAATTTCTTTTCTGGGATTTGTTGAATATGCAGGCAGAGAAAAAATAATAAATGATTTTTCTAGTAAATCGATATAATGCTCAATGGTTGCACTTGAAGTTTTTAAAAGTTGAGATAGTTCATGAAAAGAAACTTCACTTCCTATTTGTAAAGCTAGTGCTTGCAATAATTTTCGTAATAATTTTGGATTTTTTAAATTTTGAAATTGTAAAATATCTTTGTATAAATAATCTGAAGAGATTTGAATAATAGCATCTTTTTTTTCGGAATTTGATGATGTAGAAAGAATTTCTGGATACATTCCAAATCGAAGAAAATTTTCTAATAAATTATCCATTTCAAATCGAGAATATTTTTTTTCATTCTGCCATTCTTCAATAGAAAGTGGTGGCAAAAAAAATGTTCTATTTCTTCCGGTGAGTGGTTCATGTATTTTTGAAGAGAGTTCAAATGATGAAGATCCTGTTACCATTATATGAATATCTGGAAATGTGTCATATAAAATTTTTAACACAAGTCCAATTTCGCTTATGGTTTGTGCTTCATCTATAAAAATATGTTTAGATTTTCCAAGATATGAAGATATTTTTTCAGGATTTTTTGTTTCTAATAAATTTTTTACACTTGGAATTTCTGCATTTAAAAAAAGAGAATTTTCAAATCTATTTGCAATGCTTTTCATAAGAGTTGTTTTTCCAACTTGCCTTGGTCCGTATAAAATAGTTATTTTTCGTGATTCAATAGCCTTAATGATTTGTTTTGATATTTTTCTCATATGCTTTGCTTTTTAAATTTATATAAATTTTTCACTTTTACTTTTTAAATTATTACAAATTTTTAAAGTAAAGGCAATGTTTTGATTATATATGAAAATTTTAAAATAAATTTGCAAAAATAAAAAATAAAGAGTATAATGCTATGAAAGATTTTATTTTTTTATATAATTTTAACTTTAATAAAAATGTCTATATTTAATATCCATATCTGTCTAGCTCATAATTTTTCTTTTTTAGAAAAGAGGTTAGTTTTAAAAAATCAAGGAATGTGTGGACCAAAAATTAGAAACATTTTAGCAGATTCAACGGATACCAAATGGGGAAGCTTAGCAAACACACAAGAGCAAGATAAAAATATTTCTAAGGAATGTAAAGTAAATATTGAAAATTTTAAAGAACGTTTTACTTCTGCTAAATTAAAAAAATTAAAGATAAATAGTATTCAATCTGGATTAGATGCTTATAAAAAAATAGCATTAGATTCTTCAGCAAATTCTTTTACAAAAACTTTGATTTTACAAGCTATTTTTCATCAAACAAATGCAGGAAAAAAAATAGCTAAAGAATATAGTTTTGGTACTCCCGATGGATATTTTGGGCCTAAAACAAAAAAAATGTGGAATTATATTAATAGTAGAAATAATTCTATTCCTGATGGTTTAAGATTTGATGGTACTAATCATGATGCAATTTATCAAGCTGTGGAAAAGGCAGTACAAGCTGATATAAAGGCAGTAGGAAAAAAATCAGCAGAACCAGCTAAAAAAGAAGCACTTGTAAAAAGTGAAAAAATAGTAAAGTTGCAAGAACTGTTAAAAACAACAAGTGCTAAAGCTACTGTAGGAATAGCTGATGGATTTTCTGGAGCAAATACTATAAAAGCAGTAAAACGATTTTTTAAGAATAACGAAACCTTTACTGGAAAGAATACGACAGCAGTTAATGGATTATTAAAAAATATAAAAGATGGAATTAGTGATGAAGAAGCTGTGGAAATTACAGAGTTGGTGAAAAAAGCTATTAACTTTTATGAAACTAAAACCCCAAAACCAAAACCAACAGAAACATAAGAACAGAAAGAGTTCAATGCATTAGTGAACAGTGCACAAGATAAATTCGATATTAATATAGTTATTTGGAAAGATAATAAAAAGACTCTGTTATCTTCGAAAGATAATAAAAAATCTATTGAAATCAAGAGACTTGCACTTCCTTATATTATTCAGAATATTTTAAATTCTGATGATCTTCCAGAATTGAAAAAACAATTAATTGAAAGTAAATT
>CAZDZQ010000019.1:0-21818 GCA_964509985.1 uncultured Candidatus Peribacteria bacterium | reverse complement strand
TCAAAAAATTATATCCAGAAAAAAACTAAAAAATTAAAACGAAAATATCCCAATGATGTAAATATTTCAGAAATATCTTTAAATGTAGAAAGATAAATAAAACAGTTAAAATAATAAAAATGAAAATATTAAAAAAAATAGATAATCTGAATAAGCTAAAAAATTTAGATATTTCAGAAAAATTAATTTATAATTTTTTGACAGATAAAGAAGAAGATATTCCTATAGAAGAAAGTCAAATAGATTATGATGCATTAATAAATCTTGATAAAAAAGATTTTAGCCTTGAGTTGAAACAAGATTTTACTAAAAAAGAAAATGATGAAAATATTATTTTTTATTGTAAATCATGTAAAAAAATAACAGATATTTTAGATGTAAATGATAGTAATAATGAAAATATAGAAAAGAAAATAAATGTAGATATAAAATTTAGAAGAAAAAAGAAACAGAAAAATAAGAAAAAAATTCATCTTATTTGTGAGTTATGTAATAAAGAAGATATTATCATTGGAACAAAAAGAGGGATTTCAGAACATTTTCATTTAAATAATTAACATCACACAATGTATCTTGTGTAACATTAATTTGAAAGATAATTTTATAACTCATAATATGCACTTATGTATAGATGCTAGAATTTTTTCTCCTAAATTTACAGGAATTGGACGATATACACATGAATTAATAAAAGAATTTTTATTATTAAAACCAGAATGGAAATTTACATTATTTTTAAATTCTGAACAATATGATACTTTCCTATCTGAAATAAAAAAAAACTCTTTATATGGCAATATAAACATCCAATTATTTGTTGCCAATGAAAAAATGTATTCATTGGCAGAACAAACAACTTTTTTGCAAAAATTAAATAAAATTGATGCTGATTTATTTTGGTTTCCACATTTTAATGTTCCATATTTTTTTAACAAAAAATTTGTAGTAACAGTTCACGATTTAACACTTTCAAAATTCCCAGGGAAAAAAATGAATTCATTTCTTCATAGATTTGTATATTTCAAAATTTTAAGACACGCTTTACAAAAATCAAAACATATTTTAACTGTTTCTAAAAATACTAAAAAAGATATTATAGAAGATGAAAAAATTTTAGAAAATAAAATTACAATTGCACACAATGCCGTTGGTAAAGAATTTTTTGAATATAAAAATAATAATTTAAATAAAGATTTTAATAAATATTTTTTATATACAGGGCAACATAGAGAGCATAAAAATGTAATTACTCTTGTAAAAGCATTTCATATTTTTCTTAAAAACAATTCAAAATATAAACTGATATTAACCGGAAAGCCAAACCCTCTTTATCCAGATGTTTCAAACTATATTAAAAGCAATAATTTAGAAGAAAATATTATTTTAGTAGGACTTGTCTCAGAAGAAAAACTATTATCATTGTATCAAAATGCAAAGGCTTATATTTTCCCAAGTTTATATGAAGGATTTGGAATCCCGCCACTAGAAGCAATGGCAATGAATACACCTGTAATTGCATCAAACTCTTCATGTATTCCTGAAATTTGTGAAGATGCAGCTATTTATTTTGATCCATACAATCAAGATGAACTTGCAAAGAAAATGCAAAATTTAGTAAATAATAAATCATTAGAAAAAAATTTAATAACATTAGGAAAAAAACAGGTTAAAAAATATAGCTGGAAAAAATCAGCAGAAATTATTATAAAAAAATTTGAAGAATTGATATAATTACTATATACTGTAAAGAAGTAATATTACTTTCGTATAATATAAGAATCTAAAAATAAAATTATGGCTGATGATGCAAAAAAAGATGATGTAGCGTTGATTATTCCAGATGAGACTCAGGCAAAATATCCAGATTTAGTAGAAAAAATTAAAAATAGTAAATCTATGAATAATTCTGAAAGGAATTATTGGTTACAAGTTCTACCTGTTATGACTCCAGATCAGGTAAAAGAATTAGAAGATATTTTAGATACTGAAATTCGAAAACTGAAAGAGATTGATGAAAAATATAGTAAAATGGAAGCAGCAGCAGCTAGCAAAGGAGGTAAAAAAGAACCCGCTCCAGAACTTACTCCGGAAGAAATTGCAAAACTTGATGCAGAAAAACAAGCAAAAAGAAAAGCACTAAAAGAAGCAGAAGCTAAGGCACAAGAAGGAAATAATCCAGATGATATTTTATCTCAACTCGGTATATAAAATTTTAATAATAAAAAAACAGCAAGCAATAAATGCTTACTGTTTTTTTTATTACTCCCATTCAATAGTTCCAGGTGGTTTTCCTGTTAAATCATAAAAAATTGATTCAATTTCTGGAACTTCTTTTTGAATTTCCAAAATAATTTTTTCTAATACATCATTTGGTAATGGTGCAGCAATTGCAGTCATAGCATTCTCACTTTCAATTGGTCTCAAAATTATTGATTCTTTTTTATTTACAAAAGCAGGTGCAAGAACTACTGGAAATTGCCAAATATGAGAACAATCACTTCTTCCAAATATTGCATTTCTTACAATTGCATCACATTTTTGAAGTGTCTTAATTCTTGACTTTGTCATTTCTGTTTTTTCTACAGTAAATTTTTCTGGAATATTTTTTCTAGAAACACTTATTAAAACTCTATTAATATCAGAAATACTATTGGCAATATCACTTGCAATATCTCCTAAAATATCTAAATTTTCAGAAGATAAATTTGGTAATGATTGTAAGCTATTTTGAGGATATAAAACGATAGGATGTTTATAACTTCGCTTGTCCCCCTCTACTCCTACTGATTTTATGGGTAATACTTTTGCTTTTAATTTTATATCAGTATTTAAATTATTTATTTTTTCTTCTATTATATCAGCATTTTCCAAGATATTTTCTGATTTTGCACAAAGAACTCGAACTCCCAAACCAGGTCCCGGAAATGGATGCCGAGATATTAATTTATCAGAAAGCCCTAAAAGTGTTCCAACTTTTCTTACCTCATCTTTATATAAATCTACAATTGGCTCTATAATTAAGCCCTGTTCTATCATAATTTGAATTCGTTCAACTCTATTATGATGTGTTTTAATTTTATCTGAATTTTTTGTTGCTCCACTTTCAATTGTGTCTGGATAAATAGTTCCTTGTCCTAGTAACCATTCATTTGGATTCAAATTCATCCGTTCTGCGATTTCAGCTTGTAACTCTAAAAAATCATTCCCAATAGAATTTCGTTTTTCTTCTGGATCAAATTTTCCTGCTAAATTTCCCAAAAATTTATCTGAAGCTTCTTCTGTATGTAAGTCAAATCCTGCCTCTTTTAACATTTCTGTTACTTCATCAGCTTCATTTAGTCTCATCATTCCATGATCTACCAAACATCCAAAAACTCTATCTTTTCCAAGTGCTTTTGTTAAAAGAGCAAAACAAACGCTTGAATCAACCCCTCCAGAAACTAATAAAAATACTTTTTTTCCTTCGCATTGTTTTTGAATTTTCTCAACTTCTTCATCAATAAAATCATTCAAAGTCCAATCTCCAGAAACTCCGCAAATTTCTACAAAATTTTCTAACATGTCTACTCCAAATTCACTATGACTCAATTCTGGATGATATTGAAAACCAAATATATTTTTTTTTGTATTTTGCATTGCTGCTATTTTACAATCTTCGGTAGATGCAATAATTTCAAAATCTGCTGGTAATTCTGAAACTTCATCTCCATGAGTCATCCATGCAATTGATTTTTGTGGAATTATATTTTTTTTTGAAAAAATTTTAGAATTGTTATTTGTAATATTTAATTCTACTTTTCCATATTCCCCTACTTTTGCAGGTTGTACTTTTCCACCAAAATAATCTGCTATTAAATTATGACCATAACAAACTCCTAAAACAGGAATATTTAATTCAAAAATATCAGTATCAACTGAAAGAGAATTTTCTAAATATACAGAATCTGGACCACCTGAAATAATGACCCCTGCTACATTTTTTTCTTGTAATTCAGATGCTGTAGTATCAGAATTTACAATAATACTATGTGCTCCTAAATTTCGAATTTTATTTGCAAGTAAATGCATAGACTGACTTCCAAAGTCGATAATTGCAATAGATTTGGCAAGATAAGAAGAATGAGACGATTTACTCATAAAAAAAATAAATAATATAAATATATTTAGATTATATCAGAAAAATATTATTTTTTAAAACTACTTAAATATTTTGCACATCCCGTTTCTTCAGAAATATATAATAAATCTTCAATTCTTATTCCAAAATTTATTTTTTGAGAATTATCAGAAAAATATAATCCAGGTTCTGCAGTTATCACCATATTTGCTTGATATTTTTCTGTAAGATTTTTTGCAGAAACATTTGGTAATTCATGAATATCAATTCCTACCCCATGCCCAAAGCTATGCCCAAAATATTTATTGCTATCAATATTATTTAATTCAAAATATTTTCGTGCAGATTTTTCTGATTCTGCAATAAAATTATTTATTTTCATTTTTTCTATTCCTATTTTTTGTGCTTTTTTTACTGTTTCATATACAGATTCCCAATTTTTATAATTCTCACCAGTTTTTTCACCAAACCAAAAACATCGAGTTAGATCACTACAATAATTTTGATATTTTACCCCACAATCAATTAAAATTGGCATATTTTTTTCTAATTTTTTATCTGAAGATTCATGATGAGGAGATGCTGAATTATCTCCAAATGCAACTATTACATCAAAGGATAAACCAGAAGTTTTATACTCTTCTCTTGCTGTTTTTTCAAAAATCCATGCTAATTCTTTTTCTGAAATATTTTCTCTAAAATTATCTACTACCTTTTGCAAGCATAAATCCCCTATTTCTGCAGATTTTTTTAAAATTTTTATTTCTTCTTTTGTTTTTTGAATTCTAATTTGTTCTATAATATTTTCAGTTTCAATAAGATTTATATTATTTATAAATTGTTCTTTCAATTTTTTGAATTGAATTAAATTTAAATCTGAAGCTTCTATTCCTAATCTAATATTTTCTATTTCTTCTCTTCTTTCTTTTATACTTTCTTTTATTCTTTCATTTATTTTATTCCAAAATTTTTTATCAGAAGAATATTCTTTATAAATTATTCCTAATTCATTACATAATTTTTGTGCAGAAACAGAATAGCGAGAATCAGAAATTAAAATTACTGTTGTTTTTGTAATTAATAAATATGCGAAACTTGCAGAAAAATTTGTGAGATACCAAATATTTTGCAAATTTGAAACAAAAAAAGCATCACATTTTATATCTTTATTGTTTAATGATTTTCTTACTTTTTCAATTTTTTGTTTAAACAAAGTTTTTATATTTATCGCCATATTTTATAATTATAAAAAATTTTTAAATTCTTCAATATTATCAATCCAAGGAAAATGTCCAGCATTTTTGATAATAAATAATTTTGATTTTGGATATTTTTCATGCACATTTATTGCATAATATAATGGAGCAGATTCATCTTTTTCTCCCCAAATAAGTGTTAAATTTTCTTCATATTTTTTAAAATTATCCAAATAAATAGATACATCTTCATTTACAATATTTTGAAAAGTTTTTTTCATTATATTGTCTGACAAAGCTAAATAATCCGAATCTTTATTATTAAATAATTTAGTAAAAATAGGAGAAATAGCTTGTTTGAAATATTTTGTATATTTATTTTTATTTAAAAATTCAGAAAATTTAATTTGTAATTTTTGAATTTTTGTCAAATTTCTATAAAAAGGAACACCAATACAAACAATATTTTGAATATTTAAATTATTTATATATATATTTTTAGATTTATTTTCTAAATATTTAAGCAAAACACGTCCACCAAAACTATGTACTACAAACTCTATATGTATATTTTTATTTCTGTTTACAGCTACTTTTTCTAAAAAAGTATGCAAAAAATCTGAATAATCTTGAAGAGTATAACTTTTTTTTAATTTTGAACTTTTCCCAAATGCAGGAAAATCTAATGATATAAAATTTTCTTTTAACGAAAATAAACGAGTAAAAGATTCTTTATTACTCCCCCATCCATGCAAAAATAATGTTATTTTTTTAATACTATTAATATCATCATTATTTTTTTTAGAATATCTTTCACAATATGAAATTCTTAAATTATTTATAATTATTTCTTTTTGTTGAATTTTATTATTTTTAATCATATTGTTTAAATAATATTTTTATACTTATTAAGAATCAACACATTTTTCACATTCCAATCCTATCATAGTTAGTGAATGAGAAAATAATTTTACTTTATGTTTTTTTGCAATTTCATTTTGTAATTTCTCAATTTCTTCACTATAAAATTCTATAATATTTCCACAATTTTTACAAAAAATATGATCGTGATGTTCTTTTTTTATTTCATATTTTTTTTCTCCAGATGGCAATGTAATTTCATCTAAAATATACTTTTCTTTTAATGTTTTTATTACTCTGTATACTGTAATTTCACCTATTTTATCAGAATTTTTTTGAACTTTTTCTACACATTCTTTTAAAGAAAAATGCTTAGTAAAACTTTGAATAACTTTTAAAATAATTTCTCGCGGTTGTGTTTTATTTCCTTTAAATAATATTTCTTGTTTTTCTAAAATATCTGCAACTAAAATTTTTTTAGCAATATCTCTACTTAGCATAAACCGCGCATCATTTACTTCTATAAGCAATGGCTGAGAAGAGTTTTTTGAATTTTTAATAACAGAAATCAATATTTCAGAATCAATTCCAATATTATGCAGATATTTTAAGTCTTCATTTTCTACCTCTATTTCCAAAACAATCACTGTTTTATTTTCTATTTCATTTAAATATTTCATTTTTTTATATTAAAAATTCAGATATGTTGTATGCTAAAAATGCAAAAATCCATGCTATTACAAATGGATATATTATTGAAAATATAGCCCAAAAATTTCCAAGCTCAGAGCGAATAACTCCAATCACTGCCATGCAAGGTGTATACAACAATATAAAAATTATTAAAGCAATAGCAGTTGAAAAACTAAAATTTTTAGCATTTCTAATATTTTCTTGTAAAGAGTCATTTTCATCCGTTGCATGATACAATTGTGCAAATGTGGTTACCATAACTTCTTTTGCAGCAATTCCAGAAAGTAGTGCTGTAGAAATTTTCCAATCAAAATTCATAGGTGTAAAAACAGGTTGAACAATTTTTCCAATTTCTGCTCCATAAGAATTTTCAATATTTTCATTTTGAGGAAATGCAAATAATCCCCAAAGAACAATGCTTACTGGCAAAATAAATGTTCCAGCTGTAATTACAAAATTTTTTCCTTTTTGAAATGCTTCTTTTGTTGCTTTTAAAATATTGGGAAAAATTAAATCTGGAATTTCATAACTTCTCATTTTTTTTTGCATTTTTCTTTTATAAGCAATGCTTAAAAATTTACCGGTCATAAACGATACCAAAATTCCAAGCAAATAAATGCAAAACAAAACAGCTCCTCTATAATTTTCTGGAATAAAAATTGAAAGAAGTAATGCATAAACAGGGAGTCTTGCCCCACAACTCATAAATACAGACATCATTGCTACAATTATTTGTTCTTTTCGCGTTTCAAATGTTTTAATCGCCATAATTGCAGGAACATTGCATCCAAATCCCATCAGTAACGGAACGGATGCTCGTCCAGAAATTCCTATTTTCTGAAAAAAAATATCAAATAAAAATGATGTTCTGGCTAAATATCCACTCTCTCTCAAAATAGATAAAAAGAAAAATAATAAAATTATATTTGGCAAAAATATCAATGTTCCCCCAACCCCTGCAATTACTCCATTTATAAGTAAGTCTGAATATAAATTGGGCGGTAAAAGATTAGATAAATAAATTTGTAAAAAACTTGTTGCACTATCAATCCAATCCATAGGAATTGCACCAATTGAAAATGTTATTTGAAAAACAATATAGAGCAATACAAAAAAAGTAAGAATACCAAAAAATGAATGCAAAAATATTGCATCGAGCCGATCAGTTTTTTTCTGTTTTTTAACATATTCAGAAAAAATATTTTGAATATATTCATTTTGCTCTGAAAGAGAGTTAAATGTTTTTGGTGTTTTCAAAATATTATAATTATTTTTATAAGTATCTTGATAAATATTTTTTAAAACTTCAAAAAAATATTTTTTAAATTCTTTATTTTTCAATTTTACAACATCTGCAAAAAAAACCTTTACATTTAATTGTTTTGAAATTTTTTCATAAAATTTTTCTCCTAAATTATTATCTGTTTTTTTTGTATTAAAAAATAAAATAGGTTGAATTCCTTTTTTTTGAAGATCCAAAGTTAATGACAGCGATTGTTTCCATTGTCCAGCATTTATTACTTGTATAAAAATAGCATTTTCTTCTAGCATTGCATCTTCTATGCTTTTCCAAGCAATAGTTTCTTCTCCTTTTTTATCTTCAAAATTATAAACTCCAGCAATATCACAAATCGTATATTTATCTTTTTCATAAAAAATTTCTGTAGTAATGCTGTAAATAGTTGTTCCTATATAGTTTCCTGTTTTTTCATTTTTTTCTGTTAATGCATTAAAAATCGTTGTTTTTCCAACATTAGGATTTCCTACTAAATATATTTTTTTATTTTGCATAGTTTAAATAGTATATTTATATGTATATATTTTTTATATTATAGTAAAATATTAATATACACAAGATTAAATTGAAATATGATTTCAATTTTTAACATAAAGCAAGAAATTTTAATCACTATAAATTTTTTTTATTACCAATATATATGCCTTACCTCATTCAATATATAACTTTATTCTTTTTTTTTCTCCTTCCATTTCATGCATTTGGAGTTACATATATCAATAGTTTATTTTTTGATTTTCAAAGTAATATTCCTTTTTTTATTAGTGGTTGGAAAGAAATTATTATAGCTTTTTTCTTTGCAAATTCTGCAATTTGGTTATTTCACCATTTTAAAGAAACAAAAAAACAATTTGATTATATAGATGTTTTTCTTATTTTATTTTCTATTGTTGGGTTATTAATTGGAATTTGGAAATTTGACTCAAATATAGGAATAATGCCTACAATACTAGGAATTAAATATGATTTCTTTTTTATATGGCTATTATTTTGTTTTAAACATTTACCAATATATTCTGATATAAATATATCTAATAATTTTTTAGAAAAATTAAGAAATACTGTTTTATTTTCTGGAATATTTGTTGTTGCATTTGGATATTTGCAATATTTTTCAGATGCAAATTTTTTAATTCAATTTGGATATTTTGATGCACCAAGTGTTGATACTATTGAAAAACCCGCTAGTTTTTGCCAGCTTTTAGAAAACACAAATGAATGCAGAATTCAATCTACATTCGCAGGTCCTATTCGTTTTGCAGGATTTTTAGTTTTACTATCTGGATTAATTTCCAGTATCTTTTTGCAAAGAAAGCATGTTTTCCATGAAAATAATTCTTTATATAAAAAATATTCAAAAACATTTAAATTTATAAATTTTTTATTATATATATTTTATATTTTTATATTTACAGCACTTTTATTTATTTTATATAAAACATATTCGAGAGGAGCATGGATTGCAGAAATAATCATTATAATTTCTACAATATTTATTTATTTTAAAATAAATATAAAAAAAACAATATATATATTTTTAACGTGTGTAGTGGTTTGTGTAGTGAATTATTTATTATTTTTTAGTTATGAAAATATAATAAACTCAGAATCTTATACCAAAATACATAATATTATAATAAGAAATGGATCCACTGGAAAACATATTGAAGGAATTACAAAAAGTTTTGAAATTATAAAAAAGACACCAGAAGGACAAGGACTAGGAACCGCAGGACCTGCATCAACTTTACAAGGACCCGAAAATCAATTATTAAACGAAAATTGGTATTTGCAAATATTTACAGAATTGGGAGTTGTTGGTGGAATTTTATTTATTCTTTTAAGTATAACTATTTTATTGCATTTAAAAAAAGAAAAATCAGTTTATTTTCCTTTAGTTTTAGCATTATTTACAATGGCATTATTTACTCATTTATGGGAAGAATCTGCTCTTGCGTATATTGTTTTTGCTATACTTGGAATAGAATTAGAAAAATATAAATATTGTATTACTGCCCCACATAAGTCTTAAACAAATTTTCTCCTTTTTTATAAATAGTATTTTTGTTTTCCCAAATCCCCTCTCCTGCATCAGTTATAGAATCAATATTTTCAGTAAATTTTTCTTTTAAACCTCCTGTAACTCGAGATGGAGAATCAACAATAAATTGTTTTAAATTGTCAAAAGTATCTTGAACTTTTTCATAAAATACCCATGAAATATATGCACTAAATGCATACGGCAAAAGCATAGTAGCTACATGAAATGTTGTAGCCCATCGTTTAGAAGAAATTTTATCTTCTTCTGCAGAATATAATTTTTTTAGAAGTTCTCCATTTTGTTTTTGCAAATCTCTAATTTCTCGCAAATACATTTCTGGTCGTGTTTCTTTTATAGGTGCCATATATTTTTTTATTATTATTTATTGTTTATAAATTTCCCCTCTTGAATCTGCACCATAAATATAAATTAAAATAATATCATTTTTAATTTCATATAAAAATCTATATTTTCCAATTCTTAATCTGTAGTGGTTTTTTTGACCTTTTAAATTTTTTATATCACAATTATTTTCAAAAGGATTTATTACTATCTTTTTTAGCAACAACATTAATTTTTTTGCAATAATTGGATGCTTTGCTAAAAATTTATCAACACGCTTATGTGTTTTAAATCTAAAAATCATAAATATTTTGCAAACATTTCTTCTTGTGATATCCAATTTACACCGTTTTCCAAATCTTTCATTGCACTTTCATAATCTTTTTTATTCTCTTCAGTCATAATAGTATCATCCCATTTTTCTAAATTTTTAACATTTTCTTTTTTTAATTCTATAGAATATGAATTATTTATATAATCTTTCATAAATGCAAAAATTGCAGCTTTCATGGAAATTCCTTGACTTTTTGTTTTTTTCATAAATAAATCTTTAACATTTTTGTCTGGAATAGTAAAACTTAACTGTGCAGGTGTCATAATATTACAATAATATTTAATATATATCTTCATTATATATTAATTATATATTTTTGTATATTTTAAATTTTACAATAATTTAGTACTATAAAACTACATTCTTTAACTTATTTATGAAAAATCAAAATATTAGCTTTCTTATCAAACTTTCACCAGATATTACCTTAAAAAGTGATTATGTTCGAAAATCACTTATTAGAAGATTAGACCAAAATATCCACAAAACATTAAATAAAATTTGTGAAAAATCAGAATTTAAACTGATAAGAAAATATGACAGATTAGAATTAGAATTATATAATTCTAATAAAAAAATAGATGTAATAAATGCATTAAAATGTATTTCTGGGATTGCATTTTTTTGGGAAAGAGAACAATTTGAACTTAAAGATTTCGATGATATTTTAGCGGATATAACTCCAAAACTTCAGCATTTAGAAAATAAAACATTTCGTGTTTCTGTAAAAAGAACAGGTTCTCATTCTTTTAAATCAAACGATTTAGCTCGATATATAGGAGGAGGACTTTTGCGAAGAATTGAAAATTGTAAAGTTAAAATGAAAAATTTTGATTTTAATGTACAAATAGAAGTAAAAGATCAAACTCTTTCACTTTTAACAACTCGACATGAATCTATTGCAGGAATGCCAATGGGAAGTGAAGAACGAGTTGTTTCGCTTATCTCTGGAGGATTTGACTCTGGAGTTTCCACATTTATGATGATGAGAAAAGGATGCCCAACCGATTTTCTTTTTTTTAACCTAGGAGGATACGACCACAAAGAAGGAGTAAAGCAAGTTTCAAAATATATTGCTGATAAATATTCAAATGGATATATTCCAAATATGATAATTGTACCATTTGAAAAAGTGATGCAAGAACTGATTGAAAAAACAGAAGAACGATATAGAACAATTGTTTTAAAACGATGCATGATGCGTGCTGCCGAAATTTTAGCACAAGATTTTAGATATGCCGCAATTGTAACAGGTGAAAGTGTTGCACAGGTAAGCAGTCAAACTATTACAAATTTATCAATTATTGAAAAAGCTTTAGAAAAAACTCCATTATTTAGACCACTTTTAACATTTAATAAAAATGAAATTATAGACTTTAGTAGAGTGATGGGAACCGATGTATTTGCAGCACAAATGCCAGAATTTTGTGGAGTTTTATCTAACAAACCTGCAACATGTGCAAAAATAGATGCTATACTAGAAACAGAGCAAAATCTTTCTGAAAATTTAATTTCAAATGCTGTTGAAAATAAAATAGTAGAAAAAATGAACAATTTAACACTTGCAACAGAAGAAAATATCACAGTTAAATCCGTTATTGAACCAAATGACATAGTTATAGATTTACGACAATCTGATGAAATTAAAAAAAATTCAGCATCTTTTTCTGATGCAAATATTACAATTTTAGAAATTCCATTTTATGATATTAATGAAAAATTTCAAGAATTAGATCAGTCAAAAAATTATGTTTTATTTTGTTCAAAAGGAGTTATGAGTAAATCTCATGCACAAGACTTAAGACAAGCAGGATTTACCAATATTTCTATTTTTAAAAAAGGAATTACGTGTAAATAAAATTATTTACACGTACCAGATGCACAACAATCATCTTCATTTTCCTCCCCAATAAGTTCTGCATCTTGCATAAATATATCCACAATTTGTGGTGCAATTCCAGTATATGTTTCTGGAGTTAAATTATATAATCGCTCTTTTGCATCTTCTGGAATCTCAAGTTTTTCTACAAAATCCTGATAATCTTCTAAAGTAATTCGTTTTCCTCGTGTTAACTCTTTCAGTTTTTCGTATGGTTTTTCAACTTGATATTTTCGCATAACAGTTTGTGCTGCCTCTGCCAAAACTTCTATATTTTTTGCAAGCTCGGCTTTACAGTTTTCTGGTGAAACTTCAATTTTTTCAAGTCCAGTATTTAAACTTTTCAAAGCTAATAATTGATGCCCAAATGCAACTCCTAAATTTCGTAAAACAGTAGAATCTGTTAAATCTCTTTGCCATCGAGAAATAGGTAATTTTTGAGCAAAATGATCAAATAATGCATTTGCTATTCCAAAGTTTCCTTCTGCATTTTCAAAATCAATAGGATTTACTTTATGAGGCATTGCAGATGAACCAATTTCTCCAGCTTTTGTTTTTTGCGTAAATACCCCTCTTGAAATATATCCCCAAACATCTCGAGATAAATCAATTAAAATTGTATTTGTTCTAATATTTGTATGAGACAATTCTGCAATAAAATCATGTGGATCTATTTGATCTGAAAATGGATTCCAAGAAAGACCTAAACCTTCAACAAATGTTTGAGAAATTTCTAACCAATTTGCTTCTGGATATGCCACAAGATGAGCATTAAAATTTCCAGTTGCTCCATTTATTTTTCCAAGAAATTCTTGAGACATCAAATGTTTCAACTGTGCAGAAATTCGTGCAGCAAAAACAAAAATTGATTTTCCTACAGTCGTTGGAGAAGCCGATTGTCCGTGTGTTAACGCTAAAAGTGGAACTTCTTGCCATTCTTTCGATTTATTTTCTAATACTTCTAAAATATAATCTACTGCTGGCATCATTACTTGCTGATGCGCATCTCGTAACATCAAAGAATATGAAAGATTATTTATATCTTCACTCGTACATGTAAAATGCATCCATTCTGAAAGTTGCTCTAGAGATGTATCTTTTAACTGATCTTTCAAAAAATATTCTACTGCTTTCACATCATGACGAGTTGTTTTTTCAATATCTTTTACATGCTGTGCAGATTTTTCAGAAAATTCTTCAATAATTAAATCTAAAGTTTTAATTTCTGCTTCTGTTAATTTTCGCATTTCTGGAATATCTTCTCGTTCTGCCAAATGTTTAAACCATTCAATTTCAACAATACATCTATATTTAATTAATGCATATTCTGAAAAAAATTCTGAAAGTTCTGCAACCTTAGAAGCATATCGACCATCAAGAGGAGAAAGAGATGTAATCATAAAAAATAAATAATATAATAAGAAATTTTAGTATTCTTACTATAACAAATAACTTTATTTTATAAAACCCCCTTTGTTGACACAATATCAGTTCCTGAAATTTTTACCGCATCTCGTAAAGACCGAGCAAAAGCTTTAAATGAAATTTCTACAATATGATGAGTATTTTCTCCTTCAAGCTTCATATTCATATTTACCCCAGATGCGATACAAAAACTTTGATAAAAATGTTTTAGTAATTCTGTTGGAAAATCACCAACATATTCCCGCATTTTTGGTGCAGAAAATACCAATTCTGGTCGTGCAGAAATATCAACAGCAACAGTCGCCAACGATTCGTCCATTGGTAATATTTTTTTTGTTTCAAAACTATCCGAATATCGAGTAATTCCCCTTTTATCTCCAAGAGCATCTTTAAAACAATTTCCAAGAGCTATTGCAACATCCTCGATTGTATGATGTTCATCTATTTCTAAATCACCATTACATACAATATCCAAATCAAAATTTCCATGTTTTCCAATTTGTTCCAGCATATGGTCAAAAAAGTTTATACCTGTTTTAATATTATAATTTCCAGAACCATCTAAATTTAAAGCGATAGAAATTTCTGTTTCTTTTGTTTTTCGTGAATATTTTGCTTTTCGTGGTTTATCTAAAATTTCAGAAGTAATATATTTCCAAGAAAATTCATCTCCTGATTTTGCATTAAAATCAATTTTATACCCAACAATTCCAATATTTTTAGCAAGTCCTAAATCACGCTCACTGTCCCCTATCATATAAGAATTTGTAAAATCTATATTACCCCTATTTTTCAAAAGATATGCATCCAGCATTCCAGTTTTTGGTTTCCTACAATTACAATTATCTTTTTCAAAATGAGGACATTCAAATAATTCTGAAAATATAATTTGTTCTGTTTCCAAGATATGAAACAATTTTTTATTAATATTTTCATAATTTTTTCGAGGATTTGCATCTGTATCCAAACCATCTTGATTTGTAACCAAAATAAGCTCGTACCCATTTTCAACAAAGCGTTTTAATGAAGACACCAAATTTGGCAATAAAAACATTTCTTCAAGCGTATTTACTTGAAATGTTACAGGAGGCTCAAAAATCAATGTTCCATCTCTATCTAAAAAAAGTATTTTTTTCATGTTTTTTTGGTTAAATCAATTATTTTTTCTATTTATAAACTTTATCAGCACCACTATGACCACCAATATCAATCAAATCTAAAATTTCAGCAGTTCCATTATTAAAATTCCAAATAATTCGTAAATCACCAGTAAGACGAGATGAATAATTTGTATCATTATTTATATCATTTACTTTATGAGTTTTTAATGATGAATAAAAAGGATTTATAGTAAATATTTCAAAAAATGCAAAAATCTTTTTTTGTAATAGAATATTTTGTTTTAATAATTTTTTAGATTTTCTTTCAAATTTTTTAGAAGGATTTAATTTATACATATTATTCAGTAATTAAATCCATTAATTCTTCTGCAGATATTGCTCTTGATACTGAATCATGTATTTCTTTTTTTGCTTCTGCAATACTTATTGCATCTTCTTTAGAAATTTCTTCCCACTCCAAAGATTTATCCCATTTTCTTATTTTTTCCCCTAATAACAATTTTTGATACACTTTATAATCTTCTGGTGAAATTATATTAAAAAATGGTTTTCCATTTTTTAATACAGAAATATTTGAATTTTTTTTTACATTTCTCCCAATCTCAGAAAGCTTACTCTTTGCTTCTGATATACTATATGCAGTTGTCATAATGATAAGTTAAATAATTTAGATTCAAATTTTGGTCTAAATTCTAGTCTGATTTTATCACTATTTCCTTCGTACAACAACTGCATTTTTATGTGCATCCAACCCCTCTTCTTGTGCCATAATTTCTATAGTATCTCCTAAATTTTCAATTCCTTGTTTGGTAATATGCTGAAAAGTTATCCATTTTCCAAAACTTTCTACCGATACACCAGAAAAACTTTTTGCAAATCCACTTGTTGGCAAAGTGTGGTTTGTTCCACTTGCATAATCTCCAGCTGATTCTGGTGTAAATTCTCCACAAAATACAGAACCTGCATTTGTAATATCTGTCAAAATATCTTTCCAATTATTTGTATGCAAAATTAAATGCTCTGGAGCATATTCATTTGAAATTTGGATTGCTTCTTTTAGAGTATCACAAACTACAATAAAGCTTGATTTTAAAGCTTCTATCGCTACTTCGTTTCGTCCCAAATTCATTAATTGTTTTTCAATTTCAATCAATGTTTCTTGTGCAACTTTTTGTGAAGTTGTTATCAAAACAGCTTGAGAATCTGTTCCATGTTCTGCCTGTGAAAGTAAATCGGATGCAATAAATTTTGCATTTCCATTTTCATCAGATAATACCAAAACTTCACTAGGTCCTGCTGGCATATCAATTGCCGTATGAGATGAGATTTTCATTTTAGCCGCAGTTACAAATGAATTTCCTGGTCCAAAAATTTTATCAACTTTTGGAATAGTTTCTGTTCCATGTGCCATCGCAAAAATTGCCTGAGAACCTCCAACTTTATAAATTTCTGAAACACCTGCAATATGTGCCGTTGCCAAAATAGCAGGATGAACAGTTCCATCTTTTTGAGGAGGAGTACACAAAACAATTTGCTTACATCCTGCAATTTGTGCAGGAATTGCCAACATTAACAATGTAGAAAAAAGAGGAGCTGTTCCACCAGGAATATACAATCCGACCTTTTCAATACCTCTAAATTCTTGCCAACATTCTACGCCTTCCGTTGTTTCAATTTTTTCAGTAGCATTTCGTTTTTGTGTTTTATGAAATTTTGTAATATTTGCATGAGCTTGTTGTATTGCTTGTATAAGTTCTGGTTTTTCATTTTGAATTTTTTGCACTGCAAAAGAAATTTCTTTTGATGTTATCAAAAAATTATCCAGTTTTACACCATCAAATTTTTCTGTTAAATTTTTCAATTCAGCATCTCCATTTTGTATAATATTTTTTTCTATTTCTGATACAATTCCAAAAACTTTATCGTAATCAATCCCAGAGCGTTGGCATAAATCTTGCAATGTAAATTGATTTGTAAAATTTTGAAAATTTGGATTATCAAAGTTTTCAGATATGTTTTTTATAAATTTCATATTTTTTTGTTAAATAATAAATTAATCTTCTGATTTTAATGATTCTGTTTCTGTTACTGGTGTTAAATCTCGCATAGGATTATTTTTAGAAAATACATTATTAATTATATAAAATAATGCTGTAGAAATTCCAACGGCTGTAATTAAATCAAATAAAATTGTTAAAATTACAGTTAATAAAATCAAAAACATTTCTCTATGCGTTACAAAGATTTTTTCAGATAAATGAGATGAAAAAATATCATCAAAAAATTTTAATTTTCCAGAAAATAATTCTCCAAAATACAATATAAGTGGTTTTATATCTAAAACATCATATCCAACTTTAAATAAAATTCCTGAAAAAACTGCCTGAGGAATAAATCCTAAAATATCTTGAAAAAGTACAAGCTCTATCAAAACAAACACCCCAACCATAACCCCAGCTAAACGCATTGTTGCATTTTCTTTTATCAATAAAACAGATCGAATAGTTGCCTGAGCCCCCGGTAATCCACCAAAACTTGCAACTGCAGCAGTTGCCACACCTTGAGCCATCAATTCTTTTGAACGAGCAGTTGGTTCTCCTAGCATTTTATCCAAAATTAAACTGGTAAGAAGAGTGTCTAAATAAATTAAAACAGATAATTGAAAAGCAAATGGTAACGCAAGAATTAAGACTTGCACAGAAAAATCTGAAAGTGTTGGAAGTTGTGCAGAAATTAAATTTGTAATATCTGAAAAAGAATTTAAACTTTGCCCCAATACTATTTTTTCAATATCAAAAGAAAAAATAATTGCAACAGCTGTCATTATAATTAAAGTGAACAAAGTTCCAGAAATATAATTTTTAAAAGATGGTAAATATTTTGTAGCAAGAATAGGAATTACAAAAGAAAGAAAAAGCGTACCTATTACTACTAAAAAATTTTGCCAAAAATTTCCTTCAAATGATGATTTTCCACCCAATCCAAATAATTTTTGAATTTGGTCTATCCAAATCAACAACGCAATCCCATTCATAAATCCAGAAATTACAACATTTGGAATATATGTGATATATTTCCCCATTTTAAAGAAAGCCATTATAAATAATAATCCTGCTGTTAAAAATAAAACTATATTTATAAAATGATCAGCATTTGCATTTGGCAATGTTTGTAAAAGCTGGTCATGAGCAAATCCAACAATTATTGCAGTAACAACGGTTAATGGAGCAGTTGGTCCAGAACATTTAACACGAGTTCCTCCCATACTTGCAGTGATAATAACTGCAATTGCTGCAGACAACATTCCCACAAAGGCACCCCGTTCTGATAAAATTCCCAAGGCGGCTCCAAGACTTAATGCCACAAAACTTACGGTTAAACCTGCAAGTATATTTGTTATAATTTCAGAAAATGAAATTTTATTTTTCATGATTTTTTGTTAAATAATAATAGTTTTTTTAGCGTTTGAATTTTCGGCGGAGGGAAAGCCCAAATAAAAGAATAATTCCTGCCGATATTATTTTTTGAAAATATCCGAACCATTGCAATCCGTCTTTTAATTTCATATTTTCAGGAGTTGGTACAAATGGGATAGCGTTGGTGAATGAATATTCAAAGGCAATACTTCCATATGTTCCACAATGATAAATTAATGCAAAAAATAAAATTAAAAAAGAAAGCCAAAGCAATGCTCTCATTGGACTTGAATTATAAACTGAAATATCTCTATAAAGCCAAGAAATAATCCAATTAACCCAATTATAACCTTTATTTAAATTAAATCGTTCATGTTTCATTTCCATTTCTCTTACATAAAACTCATCAGCTTGCTGAAAAGATTTTTTTTCATCAAAGTTATATTTTAACTGCCGATAAATATTTTCTACATTTTCATAATCTTCTGCTTTTACGGTTTTATTTTCACTTATTTTTTTTTCTAAATCTATTTCATCTTGTATTTTTTTTGGAAATTTACATGTTTCAAAGTGAACATCTGTAATTCTTGATTTAAGAAATGAAACATTTGTTAAATCACAATTAATAATTTTAGTAGTGTCTGGAAAATTTACATTTTGAAAGTGTTTTTGATGTCTTTCTATATTTTCAAAATTTAATGCAAACTCACATTCTTCAAATATTACAATTTTACTTAATGAAAAATCTGAATAACAAAAATTCCACACTTCTTTAAATTTAGTTTTTTCAAAAAATACATTATTATGAAAATTTATACTATTTAAATATGCTGTTTTTTCAAAAGTAGAAAGATTAAAATCAACCCATTCATAAAATATTGAGCTAGTAAAATAAACATCTTTTTTGAATTGAATATTACTAAAATTTGCATTTCCTAAAAATTTAGAGTTACTAAAATCTAATACCTTCTCAAAAGTAAAAAAATTAAAAGGATTATTTATTCCGCTATACTCCTCAAATTCTGGAAAAATATAATAACTAAAATAATAATCTTCATTTTTAATTTTTTTTTCTCTAATTTCTTTCCAAAATTCACTAACTAAACCATCATTCCATTTTTTACTCCCATCAGTATTAGTCGTATACCAATCTTCTTTCTCACAATGAAAAATACATTTATCAGAATTTTTAAATTTCTCATATTCACAACCTACAAATCCACACTTTTCACCCATAAAAAAATTTAAATATTTTTCATCATCTCCACCACTTTCATATTCTCTTCTGGTAACCCAATACTCACTCTCAAACAATTTTCTAAAAATTGCTTATTTCCAAAATTTCGCACCACAATCCCCGATTGGTTCAATTTTTCATACACATCATCCACAGAATAATTTTCATCAATCTTAACTAAAATTGAATTACACGCCGACGGATACACTTTTTTTATTAATGCTATTTTTTTAAATTCTTCTTCTAAATAAAATTTTTGAGCAACCAAAACATTTCGCTCTTGATACACTTTTTCTTTAAAATTCAACGCATCATTCACCGCACGAGCCGTTAAAACATTCACATTATATGGATCTTTTACCGCTTGCAACATTTCAATAACTTTTGGATGTGCAAAAACCTTTCCACACCGAACACCAGCCAATCCCCACATTTTTGAAAATGTTTGCAATACAATTAAATTTGGATATTTTTGCAAAAATTTAAGAGTTGAATGCTCTGACGCAAAGTCTATATATGCTTCATCTATAACAACCATTCCAGAAAAATTTTCTAAAATATTCACAATATTTTTTTCAGAAATAACATTTCCAGTAGGATTATTTGGATGACACAAAAACAACAATTTTATATTGTTTTCAGGTGTTTTATCTGCCAATAATATTTTTTGCATCACATTTTCATCCAGTTCAAAAGTTTCTGAATTCAAAGAAATATCCAAAACATTTACATCATTTACCGATGCAGAAACAGAATACATTCCAAAAGTGGGAGATGAAATACAAATAGAATCTTGCCTTGGTTCGCAAAAAATTCTAATTAATAAATCTATAATTTCATCGGAACCATTTCCCAAAAGTAAATTTTCCAATTTTAAATTACACGAAAATTGACTTATTTTTGCTTCAATAATTTTTTCTCTAATCTCGTCATGCATTACCGACGGATACCGATTTTTCCCATCATTTTCAAACGGATTTTCATTTGCATCTAAAAATAAATATTTTTCTCCACTACTCACAAATTCGTCTCTTGCTGATTTATACGGTGTAAAATCCAGCAAATGTTTTCTAAACAAAATATCAAAATTTATCTCTTTTATATAATTACTCATATTTTTATAATTAATTTAATTTTTAATTTTTTTTAACAAAATATTATACCCTCCATCTCCTACTTTATTTTTCCACTGATTAACCCTTGAAACAGTAGTGGTTGAAAGTCCTGTTTCTTTTGCTATTTTTCGCACAGAAATTCCAGAATCTAATAATTTTGCAGCTTTCCATCTTTTTGACATTTCTGAAAGTTCAGAAATAGTACATAAATCACGAAAAAAAGAAGAGAAGTCTTTTTCTGTTTGCAAATGGGTAATATCTGAAAAAAGCTCGGAAAGCTCTGTTGTTTTCCATCTGTTCATATTTTTTTATATTATAAAAAACTGTATTAATATAGTAATACAGTTTTTTTACCTTTACAAGATTTTTTCTTAGAAATTTTTTAATTTTTCTATTTCTTCTTTTGTTAATCCTGTAGATATTTGAATAACAGAAATATCTATATTTTTTTCTAGCAAATTTTTTGCTATTTCTAAAGCTTTCTTTTTTTCTCCTTTCTTCTCTCCTTCCTCCCTTCCTTCTTCTCTTCCTTTCTCCATCCCTTCTTCCAATCCATCTCTTTTTGCTTTTGTTAAAGCATTTTTTTGGTCTGCGATAAACATACTTTGTCCTTCTAATAATTCAAAATCTTCTTTGGAAATATGTACTTTTTCTGCTACATAAAACGCATCATCAAATGTATTATCTTCTTTATATGTTTCTGGAATAGTGCTTAAATCGTCTACTTCTTTTAAAAAATAAATC
>CAZDZQ010000018.1:0-4169 GCA_964509985.1 uncultured Candidatus Peribacteria bacterium | reverse complement strand
GCGTGTTTCATAAAATAAATCCATTTATCCGTGATGCTTGCAAGTTCAGAAAGTTCTTTTTTAAATTTTGGAAGTTCTATAAATGTAAATTCAAAATCTTTTAAATAATGAGTTCTCAGATTTTTTTCTAAAATTAAATGATTGGTTAAATATTCAGTTGTATCCATCGCATTGAAATCTAAAATTCCAATAAAATACACTTTATTTAACTGAGAATAATCTTCTCCCGGTTTAATTTGAGAGCTATATGCTCTGGAAGAATAATATAAACTTCTTTTAGAAAATGCTGATTCATGTTCCACTTGCATTTCTACAATAAAATGTTCGCCTTTTTCGTTGATTGCAGAAATATCTAAAATTGTATTTTTTAGCTCTAAAATATCAGGAATTTTTTCATTTTTAACAAATTGTAAACTTTTAATTTTTTGATCTCCTTCAAATTTTAAAATAGCATTTAAAAAACTTATCAAAATATTTTTATGGTTTTCGTTTCCAAATATTTTTTTGAATGCGAGGTCGTTGGTTGGTGATACAAATTGCATAGTTTTAATAATTTAAATTTTAGAAATATATTTTTATATTTATATTTTATCACAATAAACAAAATAATTATATTTATTATAAAAATGAAAAATTTCTAATATTCATAATTTGGAAACAGTGTTCCAACTGGTAAATCTTTTGCTATTTTCCCCTGTTCGACCAATAAAACTCGTGGAGCTAATTCTTTTACAAATGACGGATTATGCGTTGTAAGCAAAATGGTTGTTCCATGATTTTTATTTAAATCTTTTAAAACTTTTGCAATTGAAGATGTATTTTCTGGATCCAAATTTCCAGTTGGTTCATCTGCAATTAATAAATCTGGAGCATGCACAATAGCCCTAGCAATAGCAACTCGCTGTTTTTCTCCTCCTGATAAATGAACTGGATACCTATCTTTTGCATCTATCATTCCTACATTTTGCAAAGCTATCATCACCTGATGAGAAATAAAATTTTCATCGAAACCTGTTACTTCTAATGCAAATGCAACATTTTCAAATACTGTTTTATTTTCTAACAATTTGTAATCTTGAAATACAAAACCAACCTCTCTTCTAAATTTTTGTAAATCAGATGTACTTCCTGCAAGCAATTGTGAAATATGACGCCCTTTTACAATTACTTCTCCAGAATCTGGATTTTGTGCTGCAATAACCATATGAATTAAAGTAGATTTACCAACTCCACTTTGACCAATCAGACATGCCATTTCTCCTTGTTTTACCTCAAAATCTACACCTTGTAACAAAGGATATCCATCAAAGCTTTTGTAAATATTAGAAAATTTTATCATAATTATTTTTTAGTATATTTATATTTACAAATATCTTACACTAGATATATATTTAAAGCATCTTTCACGCAAAAAAATCAGATGATAGAAATTCCATCATATATCATAACCATTATTTTTTTTGGATCTATAACAGGACTTTTTGGACTTTTTGTTACTCTTTTTATTTTTCCAAAAATTGGACTTTTAGATTTTCCAGAAAGATATGGGTTAAGCCGAAAAAAAATACCATATCCAGCAGGAATTAGTATTTCTGTTTTATTTATACTTTTCACTTTTATAATCACAAATATTCTTCCTGAATTTTCTGAATATAAAACACAAATATACGGATTTTTAACAGCTCTTATTTTACTGGTTACAACATCATTTATAGATGACAGAAAACAAATTTCACCTCAAATACGATTAATAATTCAATCTCTTTCTGCACTTATTGTTATTTACACCGGAACATATATAGAATTTATCACAAATCCATTCACATCATTTTTTCCAGAATCTGCCAATACATTTCATGCATCAAGTATAACAGGTGGAATTATCACTTTTTTTTGGATTATAGGATTTATAAATGCAACAAATTGGTCTGACGGAATTCCCAATTTAACTTTGAGCTCTGGGATTATTGCATCGTTTAGTTTAGGAGTTTTATCATTTTTACCTATAGTTCAACAAAACGAACTTGGGCTTTTATGTTTTGTTTTTTTTGCTATTTTATTTCCATATATTTTTGCAAATTTAAATAAAACAAGATTTATTTTAGGAGATAGTGGATCTATGATTATTGGATTTTGTTTGGCTGTTTTTTCTTTATTTTCTGGTGGAAAAATGGCAACTCTTTTAATAGCCATGAGTATTCCAATTTTTGACAGTATTTATGTTGTGATATCTCGAATTTTAGAAAAAAAATCTCCACTAAAAGGTGGAGATGGAAAACATTTACATGATTATTTATTAAAAAAAAATTGGAAAGAATTTCAAATATTTTTATTATATTTTTGTACTTCTATTATTCTTGGAATTTCTGTTTTATTTTTAGACACACTACAAAAAATTATCTTAATTATTTGTAGTTTTATTGTATTTTTGATTTTTAGAGCGTTTTATTAATTTTGAATCACTACCTGCCCAACTGCAGTACTATTATTCAAACCATTTTGAATTACTATACTTGTAGGATTTACTGCTTGCAGTTCTTGAGCATTATCAACAACAGGAGGAAGATCTCTACTCGCTATATCTTCATCAATTTCTGGATCATCAACTGGACTATTCTTTAATAAGGAATCAGCCTCTTCATCTAACTTCGACAAACTAACATGATCAGACCGCACAGAAGTATTTTTATTTTTTAATTTATTCAAATCAGAAGGAGATAGCAAATCTTTATAATCTAAAATTTTTTGTTTTTCAAAAACTTGTGATTGCACTTGATCTGATTTCGCCCACTCAACTTTATCAAATAATTTCTGCACCTCATCAATACGGCTATCACTAGGATTCAATCTTAAAATATCTTTCAATAATTCCCTTTCCCTATATTTATTTTTTGACATATCAAAACGAGGTTCAGTATTTCCAGCATTTTTTATTGAAAAATAATATTCCAATAAACGCTGAGCACTAAGAACAGCTACATATGTGTTTAAATTATTATCTGATCTCTTACTAACTAATCTTTTTAAATTTTTACCATACTTACTTTTTAATTTTTTTATACGCTCTGTATCTTCTGTAACCACTTCAACTGGCTTACTTATTTTATCTTTTACAATTTTTACTAATCCCTCTTTTGTAATATCATCAGGCGTACTACCATTTAAAATTTGATAAGAAATAACACCGCTTTTTTTAACAACAAAAACTGTTGGAATAATATCATTATCAGTATTTATATCAACAATAGAATACCCAGACTGAGTCTGAACAAATTTAACACCATCAACTCCAAAATCCTTTGTAATTTCATTTGAAGAAAGAGCTTCAAGTATATTTTTATTCTCTACAACAACTGGTTTTACTACATTCACATGTTTAACCATTGGTACTTGTTCTTCAGCAAATGTATAATCATATAAATTAATTTTATCATCAACTACTTGCTTTTTTACTGGGACTACAGCAGGCGATGATACTGACACTGAAGACTTATACGTATAATATAGTCCATCTGTATCATTACGAAAATATTTAATTTTCTCTCCATCTATTTTATTAATCACAATTGGTGCAGTTTCATTTCCAAATGATATTCCCTCTTCTGAAACATTTACTTCTTTTATTTCTTTATGCAAATCTCCAACTTGTGAATGATCCAAATGATTATTATCTAAATTCTTTTGTGTCGTTTCAGAATATACATCACCAATAGCCAATAATAATTCTGCAATTGTATCTTTCCCAACTACTCCATCTTGCTTCCAAGTTTTTAACTGTGCATCAGCAACTCCTGCATATTGAAATTTTTTTACAGCAGATTCTGTTTCTACCCCAAAAAGCCCATCTCTATTTTTATCAAATAATCCAATTTCTGCTAATATATGCTGAACTGCTAAAGTTCCTAAAATATTAGCACTATTCTTTCTTAAAACAACTTTATCCTTTTGTAATTTTTTTAGTACTTTTATTGCCTCTGCTGTATTCATAGGAATATTAATATTCTCTTTGAATTCAGACTGTTTTTGTATTGATTTTTCCAACTCTTTATCAACCATTTTTTTAGTATTTTCCGGAGTAGGTGCAGAGTCTTCAATATTATACGCTGGACTATTTATATCAAAAATTAACCGCTTTTCTAAAAAATTATTTTTATGAGCTGAGCTGAGCT
>CAZDZQ010000017.1:0-30160 GCA_964509985.1 uncultured Candidatus Peribacteria bacterium | reverse complement strand
AGCCTGTTAATTATTTGTAAGTTTTGCATTTTGTCAAGTGTTTTTTATGTTTTTGTTTTTAGAACTATTTTTTATAGTTCATATCATTTTATCATGATATAGTTTAACTAACAAGAGATTTTTTACAATTTAAGAAAGATTATTAATGTTAAAGCAAATTTCTATTAAAAACTTGGGATTGGTTGAAAATGAAAATATTGAATTTTTTGATGGATTTACTGTAATTACAGGAGAAACGGGAAGTGGAAAATCTTTTTTTTGTAATGCTATAAAATTAGGAATGGGAGAGCGTGCAAAAAATACATTTTCTATTTCTAATAATATTGAAAAAAGAACAGTTATTGAATTAGAATTGAAAAATAAAATATTTAGGAGGATTTTAGAAAAAAATAAATCTCGTTTTTTTATAGATGATTCCCCTGAAAGTTTAAAAAAAGGTCAAGAGTTTTCGTCAAAATATTTTCATATGCATTCTCAGCATGATAATATTTTTTTAAAACAACCAGAGGCGGCAACTGAAATTTTTGATAGATCTCTATTGGAGGAGGATAGAAAAATAAAGCAAAAATATGTAATTTTGTATCAAAAATATTTAGATATAAAATTGGAATTTTCTAAAAAATCTGAAGAGTTAGAAAAAAATATGCTTCAAAAAGATTTCTGGGAATTTCAGCTGGAAAAAATGCAAAAAATTCAATTTACAGAAGAAGAGTTAGAATCAGCGGAAAAGATTATTAAAAATTCATCTTTTTCTGTGGATACAAAAGAATTGGTGGAAGGGTCTATAGATATTTTAGCAGGAGAGGGGAATAGTGTTTTATCTTTTTTGGATATTGCAGAAGCCAAAATTTTAAAATTGGAAAAGTCTGGTAATAATACTTGTGATAGTGGTAGTAATATTGATAAATTAAAAAAAATATTTACAAGTATTCAAGAAATAATTGTGAATTTAGAAGAAAAATTACCAGATGGAATAAATGAACAAGAGATAGCGGAAGCTCAAAATTTAGTTTCACAGGTTTCGAGATGGTGTAAAGAATTTGGAGTTATTTCACCTTCTCAATTATTTGGAAAAAAGCAAAATTTAGAAACAAATATTGAAAATATTAGAAATTTGGAAAAAGAAAAAGAGAGATTATTAAAAGAAAAAATAGAAATACTTGAAAAATTAGAAAATTTTTCTGATAAATTGTCAAAAGCAAGGCAAAAAAAAGTACAAGAATTTAGTGCTTTAATTCAAGAAAAATGTAGGATTATGGGAATGGAAAAAGCAATATTTGAGGTTTATTTAAAGCCTGTTGAAATTTGTAAATATGGAAAAGAACGGGTTGAATTTTTATTTTCTGCCAATCAAAATCAAGTTCAAAATTTATCTATATCTGCATCTGGAGGGGAAATTGCACGTATTACATTGGCGTTAAAGCAATTTTTTCCTGAAAATACTACAATGATTTTTGATGAAATTGATACTGGTGTTTCTGGGGCAATTGCAGAAAAAATGGCAGTTGAAATGCAAAAACTTTCACAAAATAGACAAATTATATCAATTACGCATTTACCACAAATTGCCGCAATGGCAACTCATCATTTGGTGGTAGAAAAAACACATTTCAATAACAAAACTATTACAACATTACGCTATGTTATGGGAAATGAACGAATTAAAATATTGGCTAAAATGATTTCTGGAGAACATGTTACACAAGAGGCATTGCATCAAGCAAAAAAACTTTTGCAATATAATTAAAAATAAGAGATAATTCATTTGCAATTATTGAAGTTCGGGTCCGGTTCGTTCCAGTTAGGTAATGACAGGTAAGTACAGAGAAATTGTTATTATTCTTTACCATTTTAAATATGGAAACTAAATTATTTGTAGGAAGCCTTCCATGGGGAGTTTCTGATGAAATGCTTCGAGAAGCATTTGAACAAGCTGGAACAGTTATTTCTGCTCGAGTTATTACAGACCGAGAAACAGGTCGATCACGAGGATTCGGATTTGTAGAAATGGAAACTGAAGAAGGTTCAGCTGCTGCAATCGAAATGTGGAATGAACAAGATTTTGATGCTCAAGATGGACGAACTCCACGAGCTATTATTGTAAACGAAGCTCGACCACGAGATTAATTTATAATTAAACATTTCTGTTTATACAAAAAAAAGAGCATTTATGCTCTTTTTTTGTTATATTATATAAGTATGAGCATAAATATGGATATAAATATAGCTAATAATAATATGATTGAAAATAAAAAATTGGTGCAAAAAATATTTGCAATTTGCACAGAGAAAAAATATACAATTGCAACGGCAGAAAGTATTACAGGTGGAAGAATTGCATCGGCATTTACATCTTTAGATGGAAGTTCTGATGTATTTACAGCAGGTGTAGTTTGCTATAGTGAGCATTCTAAAGTCCATAGTGCGGGTGTAGATATTCGCCTGATAAATGAAGTGGGTGTTTATCATGAAAAAGTGGTGGAGCAAATGGCAGAAAGAATTGCAAAAAGAAATTTGGCAGATATTGGGATAGCGACGAGTGGAAGAGTGGATACTGGAAAAGTTTATTTTGGCTTTTATTTTAAAAATGATAAAAATATAAATAATAAGTCTCATGTTTTATCTGTTCTTATAGATATAAACACACTGAATACAGGTAATATACAAAATAAAAAATTAACACGAGAAGAAATTCAAAATCTTGCAACAAATTTTTCTCTTTCATATGTTTTAAATTTATTGTAAAAAATATATAAAATATATAAAAAGTGAAACAAAAAAGTGTGATTGTTCGTTGTAATAATTGAGTATGGTAAAAAATTTATTTTATTATTTATTTCTTTGAATTCTATTTGGTCAAAACTTCGGCATCATTCTAAGCCTTCAGAAAATTTTAAAGAAAAGCTTCGTGCAGATTTGTTTGAAAAGATTTCACAAAAAGATGAATGTTTTTTTATTGAATATATTGCAAAAATTAAAATTCCAAAATCAAAATTAGTTTTAAAAATTGAAAGGGATTGGAGTTTTTCTTCGTTGTTTTCATCTTTTTCTGGCTTTATAGCTGGTTTGTTTGGAGATTTTAATAGAGGTGTATTAAAAGGTCTTGCGTTTTTAGGAACAGGTCTTGCGGCCACATTGTTGATATTGCCATTGTTTTCTGTTGTTTCAGTTCCTAATTCATTAGCTCAAGAGCCATCTGTTTTAAGAAGTATTTCTGGAAATTTAGATATTATTCGTGCAAATTCTGTTTTTGATCCTATTGAATATCAAGAATTGTATAATTTAGATATTATAAAAACTATAGGGGATTCTACAGCAGAAATTGTATTTTTTGATGGGAGTGTGTTGCGATTGGGGGAAAATACAGAGGTTCAAATTCGAAAAATAAAACCGCATTCTTTTTTATTTTCTACAGGAGAAATTAATATAACATTATTAACCGGAAATGTATGGTTGAAAACATTTAAAAATTCATCACTATCTGAATCTGATAGATTTGTATTGAAAACACCAAGTTTAGAGATTTTACCAAATAAATCTTCGCTATCTGTTCATTATGAGTCTGGAAAAGAGTGGGTATATGCAATTGATAATTCTGCAGTGGTGGGAGTAAAAGGGGTAAATGTAGATGATAATATTCTTTTAAAAAAAGGAGAAATGATCCGTTTTTCCATTTTTGATGAATTTACTCCGTTAAATGAGGTTATACCAAGTTCGTTTTATGATTCTGATTTTGTTGTTAAAAATATTGAGAAAGATGTTTTATATACTTCTGAGTATTTAGATACAGTTTCGGATAAAATGCAAGAGAAGTATATAATGTCTGCATTGTCTGTTCAGGTGGAAGATTTCTTAGAATCTAATCCCACAGATGAAGAATTAGCATTATTTATTAATGATATAAACTCTTTAATGTTAGTTTTGGATGCATCTCATGATACTGAAAATATTTTAGAATCTACGCCAGAGCCAACTTCAAATTTTGAGCTATCTCCAGTTCCACCTGTATATAAAAATAGAACATATAATCAAAAAAAATCAAGTATTTCTACTCAGAAATCTTCTTCTGAAAAATTTACTATAGAACAAGAAGAGAAAAAACAGGAAGAAAATCAACTTAAAAAATCTGACAATAATATTAGTACAGATGATGATAATATTAAAATTGTAAAAAAAATAACAGCAACAGAGATAGCAGAAAAACGAAGATCTGAACAAAGAGAGGAAAAAATAAATTCAGCAGTTAATAGCTTTTCTGAGCAGGTGGATGCGTTTAAATTTAAAAACTCAAGAGAAACAACAGCATTAAATCTTTTGGATAAAATACCAGAAACAGAAGAAAATATAGAATTGTTGAAACGGATAAAAATGAATGCTCCTGATGATGTAAAAGATTTAGTTCAGAAAAAATTAAAAACAATTAAGATTAAATCTCAAAAAAATATAGATAAAAATAATAATATTGATAGTATAGATTTGCATAATTCGGCACCTATAGATATTCAAGAAATTAAAACTATTAAAGAGGTTAAAGTTTCTGGAGAATAATATTGAAATACTGTATATTATGTATAATTAATATACAGTATTTTTTTTGTATTTTTTGTATGCTGAAAATAATAGATAGTGAGAAAAAAAAAGATAAAAAATATCTAGGCTTATTTTTATTATTGTTAATATTTGGAAGTTTTTTATTTTATTTTATATCTCAATCTTTTTATTTGGATAATTTGGGAAATTTAAAAACATTTTCGTGGACATTAAATTCTGATTGGATGATGCATATGGCACAGGTTCATGCTTTTAAAAAAATAAATTTTTTAGATGTAGTTACTAATAATCCTATTTACTCTGGGGAAGTTTTAGCATATCCATTTTTTGTAAATTGGGTTTCTGGTTTCCTTTTGCATGGAACAAATAATCTTGTTTTTTCAATGTTATTTCCTGTATATATAGGGACATTGTTATTTTTATCTGGAATTTATTTTTTAACATATCAGCTTACAAAAAATGTATTTGTTTCGTTTATAACTCCTATTGTTTTTTTCTTTTTGGCAGGATTTCAGGCTTATTTTACCTTACAAGAATATGATTTGTTTTCAGATGCATGGAAGAATTTAAAAGATTATGAATATGATATTCATTTTTTAGGAAAGGTTTTGTTGGACATGGGTTATGTTTTTAATTGGAAATCTTTTTTTCTCACAACATTTATTCCGCAAAGGTCTTTTATTTGGGGAATGGCAATGGGAACATTTATGCTTGGTTTTTTTGTAAAACAGCAAAGTTTGCAGACTATAAAATCTGGAACAAATATATCTAGGAATTTTTTTAGAGAAAATTTCATATATTTTATTATAGGTTTAGGGGTTGGGTGTTTGTCTTTTATTCATACTCATACATTTTTTTATTTCTTTTTCTTTTTTTTATTGTTGTTTATTTTTTCAAGTATTCAAATTTTTATGCAAATATATTTGGATAAAAATATAAAATTAAATAAAAAATTATTTAAAAATTTTAAAAATTATTTTTTTTTAGGAGTTGGAGCTTGTATTGCAAGTTTACCTTTTTTGTATTTATTGTTTCAACAAACAGGAGAGGTGAGTCAGTTTTCATTATTTCCATTTGGTAAAAATGTGAATATTTTTGAATATTTGCTTTTAAATTGGGGGATGATTTTTATATTAGGTTTAATTTTGCTTAATTATTGTTATTTAAAAAATATTTTAAATAAAATAACTTTAAACAAAACAAATATATCAACAAATCTATTGTTATATAATTTTTTATTAGCTTCTGCATTTTTATTAATATTATTTTCAGTTTGGCAACTGCAAAGTAATCCTTGGGATAATACAAAAGTTTTGTTGTGGTCTGGATTATTTTTTAGCATGTCTGCATCAATTATTTTTGTTTATATTTGGAATTTTTGGGGTATTTTTGGGAAAATGTATTCTATTATTTTATTTATTTTCTCTGTATTAAGCGGTGTTATAATGTTTTGGTCTGGTGTTGATGATGCTCATTATCAGATTTTTTCAGCAAAAGAAATAGAAGACTCAAAAAAGATAGAGTCTTTTATAAAGCCTGATGCTCTTATTTTAACTTCAGATTATTTTCATCATTTTATATCTGCATTGCTTTCAAATCCTATTTTTATGGGATATCGTGGATGGATTGCATCTTATGGAATGGATTGGGATAGTAAAATAGAGATAGCAAAAATAATTTATTCAGGTGGTGAATATTCAGGCATTTATAAGAATCTTGAATATAGGGATGTTTTAAAAATTATTAAAGATGAGAAAATACAATATATATTTGTAGATAATTCTGCAAGTACTGAATATGGTGTTTCTCTTAATTATTATTTTTTTAATAGATATTTTAGAGAAGTAGTAAATTTAAAAAATAGAGGGATTTTATATGAAATGATAGAGGAGTAATGTAATGTTATGAAATTGTTTTAATATCAGCTCCTAATTTTGTTAAATTTTCTTCAATGTCTTCATATCCTCGATGAATGTAGTGAATATTGGTTATTTCAGTTATCCCGTCTGTAATAAGTGCTGCAAGAATCATAGCAGCACCTGCTCTGATATCTTGAGATGCAACAGTTGTTCCGATTAAATCTGTTTTTCCTGTTACTTTAAAAACATGTGGATTTTGAATTTCAACGTCTGCTCCCATTTTTTCAAGTTCTAAAAGATATGCAAATTTTCGTTCAAAAAGAGTTTCTTGGATTTTTGAAATACCTTCACATTGTGTGAGTAAAACTGCAAATTGAGGATGCAAGTCTGTGGCAAATTTAGGAAAAACTCCTGTTTGAATATCTACTGCTGTTAATTTTTCACTTGGATTATTTAAATCTCTTTTAAGTGTTTTGATATATTTTTTTTCTTCGTTTACTTCAAATTGTGCACCAGTTTGTTTTAATCTTTCTATAAAAGAGTCGAGATGTGAAATTTCTGCATTTTTAATTGTAATTTCAGAATTTGTTAAAATTCCTGCTAAAACATATGTTCCAACTTGTAAATAATCTGATGTTACTTTTATTTCTGCGGAAATATTGTCATTATTTTTTATTCCAGAAATTTTTAACGCATGGCTTCCTATTCCAGAAATATGAGATCCTGCTGACTGTAAAAATTCACATAAATTTTGAACATGTGGTTCAGAGGCGGCAAGTCTTAAATTTGAATTTCCTTTTGCAAAAGCCATTGCAATTAATGCATTTTCGGTTGCTGTTACAGAAAGTTCTGGCATTACAAATGTGTTTCCTATAAAGCTTTTTTCTTTATTTTTAAGCTCTATTTCTATATGTGTTTCGGATTCTATTATAGTTGCTCCCAGTTCTTTAAAAACACTTAAATGAGTATCTACAGATCGTTTTCCAAGAACACATCCTCCTGGGAATGGGATATTTACTCTTCCAAATCGTACTAATACTGGAGCAAGAAACATTATACTTGAACGCATTTTGCTGATATAGCTTCCTGATACATTTCCGCCACCTGTTAAATTTCTGGCATCTATGGTGAAATTTCTTTTGTTGCTAGAGTCTTGCTTTATTTTTGCTCCAATAGATTTCATTATTTCCATGAATCCGCGAGTGTCAGATAGGTCTGGAATATTTGTTACTCTAGAAATTCCATTTACAGCAAGAGTTGCTGCAAGAATTGGTAATGCTGCATTTTTTGAACCGGGAATTTCAATTTCACCTGAAAGTTCTTTTCCTCCATTTATATAAAATCTTTCTTTTAATGGAACTTGCATATTTATAGGATATTAAAAAGTGATATATTTAACCTCTTGTTCTAAGTTTTTGATATATTTTTGAAAATCTGAAGTTAGTATATGAAGTGTAGCAGTGTTTCGTAATGGATGAAAATGAATTGTTTCTTCTGAAAAAATATCATTATCAAAAATAACAGTAACTTCTTTTGAATTTGGGTGTAATAAAGAAAATGGTGTTACGCTTCCTGGTTGTAATCCTAAATATTTTTTTAGTCTTTCATCTGATGCAAAGCTCATTTTTCGATGTTCTTCTAGGAAATCTGCAAGAAAAAGTACATCAATTTTTTTATCTGCTGGTAGTATGACTAAAAAATGTTTTTTTCCTTTTCTGTTGCGCATAAAAATACTTTTGCAGTCTTTGCCCATTTTTCGTTCTGTGTAATAATTTCCAGATGCTTGGCATGTTGGAAATGCTTCGTGTTCAAATTTTTCAAAAGAGATATTTAGATTTTTTAGGTGTTTGTATAATTGTTCTTCTTGTTGTTTTTCTTCGTTTATGTTATTCATATGAATTTTATAAAAAAAAGTTACACTATTTTTATTTTAGTGTAACTTTTTTTATTTATTTTGTTAATTCAAAATTTTAAAATTTAAAAATAATTAATTATATATATTATTTATTTATTTCTTTTTTTCTTGATTGAGGTATGCACGTCCTCGTCCTCCTTCTGGTTCTTCCCATTTTGATTCGTCAAAATCGTAAACAGCTCGTCCGACTCGTACAAATGCAGGTGATTTTTGAAGATTTAAAGAGATTGTATTTTCTTTAACGTCTCGTAGTTTTTCAACTTCTTCGATAATTTCTCTTCGTTTTAACGGACCTTTTTCTTTTAATACTTTTGCAATAATATCCATGACTGTTCCTGCAGGAATTCCCCATTCACTTAATGCGTAAACTCCTCGTCCAACTAATACAAAGTCTTTGTATCGAATTAAGTCATTGTGAACAGCTTGAACAGTTACATGTTTTTGGCTTTTTCCAAATTCTGAAATTTTATTAGCAAGTTCAATAAAATGAAGAGGTTTTTTATCTTTTTGAAATATTAAAATAGCTTTATCTTTTATACTTTTGGGATTGATGTGTCGCCATTTTGAAAGCCCTATGTGTCCTTCGCTTACTTCTAATATGTTGATTGCAGATTTTGCAACTGCTTCCATTGTTATTTTGCTTACATCTATAAGTGGTTTTATATCTTTGTATATAGCCGCAAAAGACATAACTTCTTTTTTCTCTTGAAGATATTTTCTTACAACTTTATATGTTTCTTTGATTTGAGTAAATTTAATAGCAGAAAAATGATAAATAGGTTCAAAATCTTTGTCTCTTCGAACTTCATCTATTTCTTTGTCTAGTCTGATTGCAAAACGGATAACATTTGCTGTGTACGAAGTATTATTGTGTAAAGAGATAAGTGCTTTAGATATAAGATTGTCAGATGTTAAAACTCCTCCATTTTCTTGTAATATATTTCTTGCAAGATCTGTTATATTTCGAATATGTGAATTCATAACATTACGTTGCAATTTTTTTAATGCATTATTTTCTATTTGTCGAATTCTTTCTCTTGTTACATCGAAATGTTGTCCAATTTTTTCTAATGTTTGCTTTGGCTGATCATCTAACGAAAATCGTTTTGTTATAACTTTTTTTTCAGTTTGAGATAAAATAAGAAAAAAGTCTTCAATCAGATTTTTTAATTTTTCATCGGTTGCTTCAAAATTTTTTACGGTTGTAGACATATATCTAGTATAATTAAAAACACAAATAGTAACTCATTCATAATTCATCTTAAAATATTTAAAACTAAATTAAAAGATTTTTTTTGCAAAAAGACAAGAATTGTTGCATGAAGAGGAAGAGTTAAGCAAAAAAAAGTAGTAAAATAATTATATTATTAGATAATTAAATATATAATGATATAATATTAAATTAAAAAATAATAATTTTGGGCTAAATTTTATATTTTTTTATTGTAATGTATTATTAGTGTGTATATAGTGTATATATGTATTTATTTATATAATGAATTATGCTGGAAAAGATTGAAAATTTAAAATGTAGTGCAATTGAAAAAATTAAAATAGCTCAAAATGAAGATGAGTTAAAAAATATTGAATTGGAATATTTTGGAAGAAAGTCTGGAAAGATTGGAGAAATTTTAAAAGCAATTCCAACATTAGATCCAAAAGAAAGAGGAGCTGTTGGGAAAAATGCTAATATTGCAAAAAAAGAGGTGGAAGCTGAAATTGCAAATAGATATTTTGAGTTGGAGGAAGAGAAATATTCATCTCTTGCTAGTGTAGAAAAAATTGATGTTACAGAGCCTGCTATTAATAAAACAGAAAAAGGAAAGAGGCATCCACTTTCTAAATTTATGCTTGAATGTGAAGAAGTTTTTGGAAAATTAGGATTTGAAGTTGCAGAAGGATATGAGATTGAAGATGATTTTCATAATTTTGAAGCCTTAAATTTTACTCCAGATCATCCTGCAAGAGAAATGCAAGATACATTTTTTATAGAAAATGAAGAGTTAAAAGGGTATGTGTTAAGAACTCAAACTTCAGATATGCAAATCCGATTTATGGAAGAAAATAAGCCTCCATATAGGGTTATTGCTCCTGGAAAAGTATATAGAAAAGATAGTGATGCGACACATTCTCCAATGTTTCATCAGATTGAGTGCTTGATGATTGATAAAAATATTAGTCTTGCAAATTTAAGATTTATTTTACTTTCAGCATTGCGAGAATTAATTGATCCAAATGTTGATTTAAGATTTAGGCTTTCTTATTTTCCATTTGTTGAACCTGGATTAGAAGTTGATGCTTTATTAAAAGTGGATGGTGAGGAGAAATGGTTAGAGATTGGAGGTGCTGGAATGGTACATGAAAATGTTTTGAAAAATGTAAATGTTGACCCTATAAAATGGAATGGATTTGCATTTGGATTTGGAATTGAAAGAATGGTTATGATTAAATATGGAGTGAAAGATTTACGATCTTTTTTCGAAAATGATATACGATTTTTAAAACAATTTTAATTTATATATATTTTACATATTTCTTATGAATGCTCTTATTCAAAGCTTGCTACAGGAGACTGCAGAAAAAGGTTTATCTCAAAAAATATCATCTCAGTTTGGAATTTCTGAATCTCAGGCAAATTCTGCATTGTCTATGCTTATGCCAGAAATTTTAAGTGGCGTAAAAAATAATGCTACAGATGAAAAATCTTCACAAGATTTGCAAAATACTTTGCAAAAAAATCATTCAGATGGAAGTATTTTTGATCAACTTGATGGTTTGGTTTCTAATCCAAATTTTGCAAAAGGTGATAAAATTTTAGGACATATTTTTGGTAATGATGCAGAAAAAAAGACATCAATAGAAAATAAGGTAGCGGAAAAAAATGATCTTAGTTCAGATGTTGTATCTCAAATATTTACTATTGCAGCTCCACTTGTTATGGGGAAATTAGGACAATCTGTTGGTAAGTCTGGAAATATTTCTATATTAACTTCTTTATTGGATCAAAATAATGATGGAAGTGTTATTGATGATATATTTAGATTGGCAAAAAAATTTTTATTTAAAAAATAAAAAAATAGTTAATTTAAAATCTCTATTCTTTTTCTGCAATTTGTTTCACCGTTTAAAATTTTAATATTTTTTCCTAATTTTTTCTTGTAAAATTTAATAAGTTCTTTGTTTGCTTTTCCTTTTTCTGGAATTGCAGATAGTGCCACTTTTTGAGTTCCGTCTTCCATTATTTCTCGTAATTCGGATTGAGGTGCATTTGTTATTACTTTAATATTTATAATCATATATTTATAATCATGGTTATTTATAATTTTAGTATATATATTGTATAAAAATAATATAAAAAATAAAAATATATAATTTTATTTATTTACATGATACTATTTATTTAGAATGAAAAAATTATAATAATTTGATTTAAAAAAAATTGTAATGACTGATAATAATGCTAAAAATCCTGTAGGTTTAGAATTGCCAGAGCTTCATGATCCTCGATTGATAAATAGGGATGTTTGTACAGAAATGAAAGAATCATATATCTCATATGCAATGAGTGTAATTATTTCTCGTGCTTTACCTGATGTGAGAGATGGATTAAAACCTGTTCATCGTCGAATTTTGTATGTAATGCATAAAAATGGGCTTACTGCTCGAGCAAAATATAGAAAGTCTGCAACTGTAGTTGGTGATGTGATGGGGAAATATCATCCACATGGGGATAGTTCTATTTATGAAGCAATGGTGCGTATGGCTCAATATTTCTCTTTGAGATATATGCTGGTAAATGGGCAAGGGAATTTTGGATCGATTGATGGAGATAATGCAGCAGCAATGCGGTATACAGAAGCAAAAATGCAATCTATAACAGAGACAATTTTAGCTGATATTGAAAAAGATACTGTTGATTATCAAGATAATTATGATGGTTCTCATCAAGAACCAACCGTTTTGCCTTCTCGAGTTCCTAATCTTCTTTTAAATGGAGTTATGGGTATTGCTGTAGGTATGGCAACAAATATTCCACCTCATAATTTGACGGAAGTTATAGATGGTTTATTGCATTTATCAAAAAATCCAGATGCGACATTAGAGGATATTATGCAATTTATAAAAGGGCCAGATTTTCCTACTTCAGGAGAAATTTATGATAAAGAAGCTATTAAAACAGCTTATGCCACAGGACGAGGGTCTATTGTTATGCGAGGAAAAGCAGAAATTACAGAAACAAAAACTGGAAAAGCGAGAATTATAATTAGTGAACTTCCGTATCAAGTAAATAAGGCAAATTTAGTTGAAAAAATTGCACATCTTGTTCGTGAAAAAATTATTGAAGGTGTTTCTGGTCTTAGAGATGAATCAAATAAAGAGGGAATTAGAGTAGTTGTAGATTTGAAAAAAGATGCTTTTCCAAAAAAAATCTTAAATTTAATTTATAAGAACACTCAACTTCAGTCTTCGTTTGGGTGTAATTTTATTGCTCTTGTTGATAATGGAAAACAGCCAAAACTTTTAGATTTAATATCAATTTTAGAAGAATTTTTAGCACATAGAAAAACTGTAATTACAAGAAGAACTCAGTATGAACTACGAATTGCGCAAGCACGAGCCCATATTTTAGAAGGATTGACAAAAGCGTTAGATCATATAGATGAAATTATTGCTTTGATTAGATCTTCGGCAAATAGAGATATCGCAAGGGAAAAATTGATGAATGGGTTTAATTTCTCTGAAATTCAGGCAAATGCAATTTTAGCAATGCGACTTCAGGCTTTGGCTGGATTAGAGCGAAAACGATTGGAGGATGAATTAAAAGAAAAGTTAGAATTTATTGCTGATTGTTTGGATATTCTTGCAAAACCAGAAAGGATTGTAGAAATTATGACAGATGAATTGAAAGAAATTCGAGAAAACTATGGAGATGAAAGAAAAACTCAAATTTTCGATCATGCTCTTGGTGAAATTTCTGCAAAAGATATTCTTCCAAATGAACCAATGATTGTAACACTTTCTCAAAGTGGGTATATTAAGCGTCTTTCTCCTGACTCTTATAAGGCTCAAGCGCGAGGTGGAAAAGGAAAACAGGGTTCTGCAGCAAAAAGTGATGATGAGTTAATGATTTCTATGTTTACGTCAAATCATAATAATTTATTATATTTTACTTCTAAAGGGCGTGTATTTTCTTTACCTGCTTATGAAATTCCAGAAGCAAGCAGAACAGCAAAAGGAAAAGCGGTGGTAAATTTTTTAAATTTACAAGATGGAGAAACTATTACTTCTATTTTAGATATTACAAAAAATACTGGGAAATATTTATTCTTTTGTACGGAAGGTGGTGTTGTAAAACGATCAGAAACTGAATTATTTGCAAATATTCGACAAAATGGATTGAAGGCTGTTGGTTTAAAGGAGGATGATACTTTGAAATGGGTTCAACCTTGTGAAGATGATGATGAAGCAATGATTGTAACAAGCGAAGGAAAGGGTATTCGATTTCAGGCAGGAGAAATTCGATCTATGGGGCGAACTGCTGCAGGTGTTCGTGGAATTAAATTGAAAATCTCTGATAAAGTTGTTGGAATGGATATTGTAAAATCAGAAGATGAGAGTTCAAATTTATTAGTTGTAATGGAAAACGGACTTGGGAAAATGACTCCTGTTTCTGCATATAGAAAACAGGCAAGAGGTGGGTCTGGTGTAAAAACAGCTAATGTTACCAAAAAAACAGGAAGAGTAGTTAGTGGGAGAATTTTAAAAGAAAATGAAGTTTGTGATTTAATTTTATCTGCTAAATCTGGGCAAGCAATTAGACTTTCTTCGAATTCAATTCCATCGCAAGGAAGAGCAACTCAGGGTGTTATTTTAATGAGGCTTCCTGCAGGAGATATGGTTTCTTCTGTGTCGGTTATTAAGTCCGCAGGAGAAGATTTTGAAAAAAATGAGGAGAATAGTGGTAATGATGATGATAAAGATAGTACACAAGCTGTATTATTATAAATAATTTTATATTATTAAAAATTTAAATATGAAGAAAATATTGAGCTCTGTGTTGTTTGTGTCTCTTGGTTTATTTTCAGGATGTGTTAATTCTGATACAAATTTTGAAAATTCTACAAATGTTAAACATATATATCGACCAGATTTAACGCAAGAAACATTTACAAAAAAAGATGGAACAATTGTAAAGTTTGAAACTTCAAAAACACAAAGTGTTAAAAGTAAAAATGCAAAAATTAGAACAAATCAAATATTTAAAGACGTCAAAGAATCTACACTTATCATAGAATCTGGAACAACTGAGATTACTGGATATATAAAGGAGTCTACAATTACTATTAAAAAAGGAGCTGTTTTAAAAACTCCTTATGTGAAAAAATCTAAAATTATTGTTGAAAATGGCGGTGATTTACAAATCACTTCTCGTCTAAAAGATTCTGAAATTATCCTCGGGAATATTAAAGATTTTTCGGTAAGACCTGCAGATTTAGATGATAATTCTAGAATAACAGAAGAATTATAAATATTTAAATATGAATATATTTTATGGATTGGTTGGTGTGGCTTTGGGTTTTTTGCTTATAAAATATAGGTATCAGTTGTATAAAATGATGGGGTCATGGTCATTTGCAGAAAGTATATTTGGTTCTGGTGGAACTGTTACGGCTATGACTTTAATTGGTTTTGTTATAATTATTTTTTCTATAATGCTAATGTTTGGGCAATTAGATACAGTTTTTACTAGTGCGTCAAAATATACTAATGGTTAGCACCATGCAATATCTCATCTTTTAATATTTTTGTTGTGGTGATATCGGGATTGCTAAATATAACACTATTGGCACTGTATTGCATTTGTTTCTTGTGATTTGTTGATAAAAAATCTGGCAATATATATGCAGAAATTGCCAGTAATGCAAAAGTTCCTCCAATGATAAAAGCTGTTATAATTTTCTTTTTCTTTTGAATATTATTAGCAAATTCATGGACTTCTTTCTCTTCTATGAAATCAATAATAACTTCTTCATTTGGGTTGGTGTTTTGATTTTGTTGGCTAATCATAAGAACTGTGTAATATTTGTATTATTTGTGGGTGGTTATTGTTGTTTAGATTGTAGTACTTGTTTTGACATTTGTCAATAAATGTTTTTTTATTTAATTATAATGGCTAAAAAAAATGTTCAATATTTGTGTCAAGAATGCGGAGATGTTCAATTAAAATGGTCTGGACAATGCATGAGTTGTAAAGAATGGAATACATTGAAGGAATTTAAAGAGGTAAAAATTTCAAAAAAAACACAAGAAAAATTAGGGCATAAAATTTCTGAAACTGTTTTTGAAAATAATAAAAAGTCTTTAGTTTCCCCTTATGAGTTATTAAATAATCCAGAAAAATTAAAAAATAATGCAAATAAAAATATTAGAATAAAAACTGAAATTTTAGAATTGGATAGGGTTTTGGGGGGAGGTTTTTTTAAAGGAAGTATAACTCTTTTAACAGGAGATCCTGGAATTGGAAAATCTACTTTGTCTTTACAGGCATGTTTGGCAATTGCAAAAAAAATTGAAAAAAAAGTGGTTATTATTTCTGGGGAGGAGTCAGAAAGTCAAATTACAGATAGATTGCTACGAATTACTCAAAATCCTCCAAAAAATTTATTTTTACTTTCGGAAAGTATATTGGAAACAGCTATAAATAGTTTGGATTTATCAGAAACTGGTTTTATATTATTTGATTCTGTTCAAACATTGGCATCTATTGATATAGAAAGCATGTCTGGTTCGGTTACGCAAAATACAGCAGTTACAGAAAGGATAATGTTGCTTTCTAAGAAGTATAATATTCCAACTGTTTTGATAGGTCATGTAACAAAAACTGGGGAAATGGCTGGTCCACAAACAATGGCTCATTTGGTTGATACAATGTTGCATATAGAAGGGGAGTCTGGTTCTGATTTTAGAATTTTAAAATCGAGAAAAAATCGATTTGGTGATGTTTCGGAGATTGGTGTTTTTTCTATGCATGCTTCTGGTATGAAAGAAGTTCGGAATCCTTCTGCTTCTTTTTTGTCAGGTCGACTTGATAAGGCTGAAGGTAGTGCAATTTTTGCAGGAGTTGAGGGGTCTCGTCCTTTTTTGATAGAGATTCAAGCTCTTTCTAAACCTACAAATTTTGGTTACCCAAAAAGGTCAAATAGTGGATTTGATTCAAATCGGTTAGAAATTTTATTAGCGGTTATTTCTCGTTATACATCTATTAAATTGGAAAATGATGATGTGTTCATAAATATAGTTGGTGGTTTAAAAATAAAAGAAAGATCGGCTGATTTAGCAATTGTTGCAAGTTTACTTTCTTCAAAAAAGAAAACAGCTCTTCCTGAAAAAACTGTATTTTTTGGAGAAATAGGTCTTTCGGGTGAGGTAAGGTCTGTTAATAATATTGCAAAAAGAATTCAGGAAGCTTGTAAATTGGGGTTTAATCAGGCGGTTGTTCCAACTATGACAAATGTTACTTTTGAAAATTTAAAACATGAATTATTAGAAAAAAATATAAAAATTGAAAAAGATATAAAGCTTATTCAGTTGAAGACATTATTTGATTTAAAAAAAATTATATAATAAAAAAACAGATATGTGTATTACATATCTGTTTTTTAGCAGTTTAAAACAAGTAATATATTTATATTATATATATTTATATTTGATGCTCTAAACAGAAAGTTTTTATATTTTTGTCGACGGGGCAAAAATATAATTAATCTCTCTACCTTTCTCTCAAATTATATTTTTTTAGAATGTTTTTAATTTTCAAAAAAATAATAAAAAATGTTTGAATGTGTTTGTGTTTGTTTTTTTTTAATAGCAAAAGCATTTTAATAAATATATTTTTTTTTATAGAATATATTTATTAAAATTGGATCTGCAAGGTTATTTATTAATTTATAATTAATCCCTGCTTTCCGGTGGCTTCTATCGGCATTAAAAGTGTCGAGAAAGGTCATCGAAAAGTAGAGAGATAGAAAATATAAAAAAATAATTTTAGAACAAGTATTTTAAAATTATTATTTAATAACTTTTATCTATCTGCTTTTCGATAGTTGTGAAAGATCTGTAAAAACTTGGTTGGAGTTTTTGTAAAACGATTTGGTTGGAGTTTTACGGTTGAAGTTTTTTTATTCTTTATGTGGCTAAAAAATATTTTAGTATTATTATTATATTAATATAATTACTTTTATGAATTTTTAGTCTTCTAAAAAAAGCTTCAGATAATTGTACCATTATATCTTTTATCTTTGCAAGACTTTTTTTATTTGTTATTATTTTTTAGGATTTTTAAATAAAAAAACTTAAAAATATTTTATAAAACTATACTATTAAACTATATTAACTATGCTTGTTTCTTTAAATTGGATAAAAGAATTTGTAGATATAACTGAAGAAGATTCGCAAAAAATTTGCGATATTTTAACAGAAAAATCTGCAGAAGTCGATGACATTATTTTTCAAGGAAAAAGTTTTGAAAATATTGTTGTTGGAAAAATTAAAGAAATTTCATCTCATCCAGATGCAGATGCATTAAGAATTTGTATGGTTGACGTTGCAGAAAATGATTTATTGCAAGTCGTTTGTGGTGGTTCAAATTTAGAAGTTAATCAAGATGTTGTTGTTGCAAAGCTTGGTGCAAGTGTTTTGTGGCATGGAGAAGGGGATCCTGTAGTTATGAAAAAAACAAAAATTAGAGGAATTGAAAGCTTAGGAATGATTTGTGCTGCAGAAGAAGTTGGACTTTCGGATAAATTTCCAAAAGAAGGAGAAAAAGAGATTGTAGATATTACACACTTAAATAGAAAAATAGGGGAAAATCTTGCTGATGTTTTTAATAAAAATGATGTAATTTTTGAAATTGAAAATACATCTATTACCAATAGAGCGGATCAATTTTCTCATATTGGTTTTGCTAGAGAATTTGTTGCATGTGGATTAGGAACTTGGAAAAAAGGAATTCAAGAAAAATTTGAATTAAATATTCTTAATGTAAATAATTTAGAAACATTAGAAAATAAAAAAATAGATGTAAATATTAATTTTGATGCTTTGAAGAATAGAGAAAATAAAAAAATAAAAGATATTATTCCAGAATATACTGCAATTACACTTTCTGGAGTAGATGGAAATACACAAAGTTCTGAAAAAATTCAAAATTTTTTACAATCTGTAAATATTACACCAAAAAATGCATTGGTTGATATTACAAATTTTGTAATGTTTGAATTGGGAATGCCTCTTCATGTATTTGATACAGACCAAACTGGTTCTGATTTTATTTTTGATTTAAGTACTGCAGGTGAAAAAATGATAAATTTAGATGGAGAAGAAAAAATTCTTACTGAGAATACAATTATTATTAAAGATTCAAAAAATGAAATAATTGATTGTTGTGGAATTCAAGGAGCAAAAAAATCTGGAATTTCTGAAAATACTCAAAATATTTTATTGCATGCTCCAGTTTATAATCCAGTTTTAATTCGTCGAGCATCAATAGCAATTGCACAAAGAACAGATGCTTCTGTTATTTATGAAAAAAATGTTTCTGTACAACTTGCAAAAAAAGGACTTATTAGGGCTATTGAATTGATTTTAGAACATTTTCCAAATGCTAGAATTGCATCAGATATTTATCAAAAATCTTTTAAAATTTCAGAATTTTCAGAGAAAGTTATTGATGTAAATTTTGCTGATATTAAAAATAGAATTGGATTGCCTGAGGAAAAATTAACAAATGCACATATTATTGAAATTTTAGAAAAATTAGAATTTTCTATTTCAGAAATAACATCTCAATCTATGAAAGTTTCTGTTCCATATTTTAGAGGAGATATTTCTATTGCAGATGATTTAACTGAAGAAGTTGCACGAATTTATGGATTAAATAATATTGATGGAGTTGCGCCTGTTATTTCTATTGAAGAAAAACCAAAATCTGATGCCAGAAAAGTTGAGCAAAAAATAGCAAATGTTTTTGTAGATAATGGATTTTATGAAGTGTTAACTTTGTCATTTTATGGAAAAAAATTACTAGAAAAAATGGGAATGCCAACTGATAATTCATCTGAAATAGTGGTTAAAAATCCATTATCGGAAGATGTAAATATTATGAGAACATCTTTGTCTCCTCGTCTTTTTGAAGTAGCAGAACGAAATATTAGAAATCAAAAAGAATTTAGAATATTTGAAAGTGGAAATGTGTATTCTTTACAAAATGGAAAAAAAGTTGAAGAAATGCGAATTACTGCGTTATTGGTAGGAGATGATTTTTTTAGTGCAAAATCTGTTGCAGAAGAAATTTTAAATTCATTTAATATGAATTATAGAATTCAAGAAAAATTATATGATTTATCATTTGCTCATCCTGGGCGAGGTGCTGTTATGACTGCAGGAAAAGATGCAAGTGTGAAAATTTTTGAAGTGCATCCACGCATAGCAAAAGAATTTAATTTGCCAATAAATACATCTATTGTGTGTATTACACTGAAGCCATTTCAAAATTTATTGGCAAGAAAGCCAAAATTGGAAAAAATATCAAAATTTCCAGCTGTAGATTTTGATATTTCTGTGTTATGTGATGATAATTTGCAAGTTGATAAATTGATAAAAGGTGTGAATAAAATTAGTAATTTAATTGTAAAAGCAGAAGTTGAAAGTGTTTGGCGAGGTGAAGGTGTAGAACTTGGACAAAAATCAGTAACTCTTTCTTTCAGATTTCAGTCTGAGGAAAGAACACTTACAGATAAAGAAGTGAAAAAAATTGAAAAAGATATTATTTTAGATTTAGAAAAAAAAGGAGGAGTTGCAAGATTTTAAGGTTCATGTTAATAAATTGTGGTTATTATTATTATTGTATTTATGTTGAATTTTATAAAATTATTATTGCTTTCTTTATTTATAGCAAGTAGTACAGTTTTTGCTTCATCTGAAAATAACTTTTCTTCAGAAAAAATGGGAACAGTTCAGTTGTTGGTTGGAGATAGAAATTCTGCATCTTTTACAGGTTCTGGTGTTATAATAAACAATAAATTAAATATCATTACTAATTATCATGTTGTAGATACGGTAATAAGCGGAGAAGATAAAATGATAAAAGTTTGTTTTACATATGATGAGCAAAAAGAACCAAGTTGTATTGGAACGGCAGTTGTTGAAAAATACGATGAAGAAAAAGATTTAGCATTGTTGAATACATACGTTCATCCTGATTATTTATCTGAAGAAACTGTAAAACCGTATTATGAAAAATTTAAACAAAATTTTAATTTTGCATTAGCTCAAAATATAAATATAGCAGATAGTATTTATGTTTTTGGATATCCAGGAATTGGAGGTGATACCATTACATATACTTCTGGAAAAGTAAGCGGTTTTGAAGATTTTTATATTAAAACTGATGTAAAAGTAAGTTCAGGAAATTCTGGAGGTGGAGCATATAATTCAAAAGGTGAAGTTATTGGTTTGGTTACAGCCGTATCTGGAGGACAAGGAAATATTGGTTGGATTGTAAAATCATCAGAAATTAAAAATTTTTTAGCAAATACTATTTTTGATAAAAATACAAATAGTGATTCGTGTGGATTACATCAGTATAAAACAGGTAGGTATAATGCTTGTCAGTGTGAAATTGGTTTTAAATTTGATGGAGCAAAAATAAATTGTATTCCAAGGTTAACACATCAAGGGTGTGGGACAATGAAATCTCATTCTATTTTTAATCCAGCGTCAGGAACTTCATGTACATGTCAAAGTGGTTATGTTTGGGAAAATCCAGATGATGATGCAGATTTTTCATGTATTCCGAAAAAAGAAGTGACATGTGAAGATATTTATGGAGCAAATGTACATGAAAATTTAGAGGATAATTTATGCTATTGTAATGCTGGTTATGAATGGGATGGGGAAGATGAAGAAGGTAATAATACATGTGTTGTAGAACTTGAAATGCCTGACAATGATGTTGGCTGTGCAGATGGTTATATCTACTCTTCTTTTGAGGATAGATGTATTGAGAATAGTAATTTGAATGTACCTCCAAAATATTTTTGGGATATTGATTCAAATGAAATTAACAAAGCTGGAATAGATTATGTTTCAAGTAGGGGATTGGTAAATGGGTATGATGATGGAACTTTTAAACCTGGAAATAAAATTACTAGAGCTGAATTTACAAAGATTGTGTTACTTGCAAAATATTCAAGTGATGAAATCTCAAGATCTTTTTCTTATAATACAAATGATGTTTATCCACAAGATTGGTATTATCATTATGTAAATTTTGCAAAACAAAAAAGTATTATAAATGGATATTCAGATAATACTTTTCATCCGAATGATGAAATTTCTTTTGCAGAAGCTTCAAAAATATTAGTAAATACTCTTATTGGATATAGAGAAATTGGGTATGGTGAAAAATGGTGGCTACCATTTACTCAAGCTTTAATAGATAGAAATGTAAAGCAATTTGATTTATCGTATGCGTTAACACGAGGAGATATGGCAACATTGATGTATCAAATTTTACGATAATTTAAATTATGCACACTAAATTTTGGCTTAATGCCTTATATATGCTATAATATATTTGTATATAAAAAAATATATAAATTTTATACAAATATAATTACACAAATATGTTAAAAATCACTCATAGTCTTAATATACCATTAGAAAAAAAAGTAGTACCCCTTCAAGAATCCAGAATAGTAAAATTAGAAACTAAAAATAGATGTTCTAATTTATCAAAATCTGTGGATAAGACCTGCACAGATATGCAGGATTTAACAAAATTATCTCAAGAAATTGATTTTGATGGAGAGGCAAAAAAATCACCTTTTAAGCCTACACTTGTATCAGGTTCTGCAATGATAGAGCGTAATACAGAAAAAGAACAGGGGTATAAGTTTATAGAAGAGAACGGCGGAGAAATTAAAAACTTTAAAGTGGTAGTATCTAATACTGTACCGCTTCCAACGATTATACAGAGAATAGTGGGGGTGAATCGAAAACTTCAAGGAAAAATGATAACGATTACGCCAAAACATGGGAATGCTAGTGCTCTTGTATCGGGTGGATCTTATGATTCTGCCAATAAAATTTTAATAGTAGCAGGATCTTTACAATCTAGGAAGGAAGCATTGAGGCAAGAAGCATTTCATGCATATACTAGCCAATGGTTTCCTGTTATTTATCATACTTCATATGATAGGGATTATTTTACACAGCGTAGTGATATTTTCAAAAATTTAAATCCTGCATATCCATATAGTGGGCATGAGCTAGAGGAATTCTTTTCAGAAATAATAACACTTGCAAGTAATCCAGTATTGGGATTTAGTAGGCTTACCAATATTAATTTGGGTGGTGATAATCCAGGATATCGTTTAATAAGAGATTTCGCTACATCAATTCAAGGAAAAGGTTATAATCAAGATTTATTAGCTAAAGCATTGGTTCCTTTTGCACAAATTTTTTATAATAAACCTTAAATATGAACAAACCAACAACTCTATTTCAAGAATACATAAAAATAGTGAAATCTCAGAAATTAGTATTTGGAATATTAGTTTTAATGATGATTATTTCTGTAGGAATAGAGATTATTACACCACTGTATTATAAAGATTTAGCAAATATTTTTGCACAAAATTTTACTCCAGATTTATATACAATTGGGTGGAGTGCTGTAATCTCACTGTTTATTGCATATTCTATACAGATTGTAGTATGGAGAATTTTTGAATGGTTTATTATTCCATTTGAAATTGGTGGAAAAAATATTTTATCTTTGTATGCTTTTGATGTTTTAACTCGTCAAAAATTTTTATTTTTTCAAAATGAATTTGCTGGAAGTTTAATAAAAAAACATAGTCGTTTTGTTGCTGAATTTGAGCAAATAGCCGATTGGTTTTTCTTTAAAGCTCTTATAAATACACTTATAATTATTGGTGGATTTATTGTTTTTGCCAGAGAAGATTTATATTTTGCATTGATATTTTTTGCATGGTGTATATTTTTTCTTATAGTATCTGGACTTGGTTTTTATTTTAAATTTAGATTTGATAAAACTCGGGCAAAGTTGGAGTCAAAAGTGGGGTCTCTTTTTTCTGATACATTTTCAAATATTTTTACTGTTAAAACGGCTCAAATAGTCCCAAATGAAAAATTAACAATTAAAAATAAATTATCAGATCTATATGATGTTACAAAAATTTCTTGGATTATAACAGGAATTATATTTGGAATTCAGGCTGTTTTAATGGTTGGAATGGAGTTATATATGGTTTCAGGAATGTTGGAAAAATGGAAAGTTGGAAATTTTGAAATTGGAGAATTTGTATTGTTTCAAACTATTTTATTTTTAATTTTTAATAAAGTTTGGGATTTTGGAATCTCTCTTCGTTCGTTGTTTACATCGGTTGCAAATGCGAGTGAAATGCTTGAAATTATAAATAATGCGGATATTGAAAAAGATGAAAGTTTTAGTCGTAATTTAAAAATAAATTCTGGAAAAATAGAAATGAAAAACATGACATTTGCACATGATTCATCTAAAATTTTATTTGATAATTTCAATCTTACTATTTTAGAAGGTGAGCATATTGCGTTGGTAGGGGAGTCTGGAAGTGGAAAAACAACTATTACAAATTTATTATTCAGATTTTTTACACCACAAAAAGGTGAAATTTTATTTGATAATATTTCAGCAAATAAATACACATTAAAATCATTGCGACGGCAAATTTCTATTGTTCCGCAAAATCCAGAAATGTTTCATAGAACATTAAGAGAAAATATTACTTTGGGAAAAAATATTTCTGATGAAGAAATTTATGAAGCTTTAGAAAAATCTCAATCTTTACATTTTGTAGAAAAATTAGAAAACAAGCTAGATACTGTTATTGGGGAAAGAGGTGTAAAATTGTCAGGTGGAGAAAAACAACGAATAGCAATTACTCGTGCATTTTTAGATAATGCCCCTATTGTTATTTTAGATGAAGCGACTTCTGCTTTAGATTCAATAACAGAAAATGAAATTCAAAAAGGGATATTAGAGCTTATAAAAAATAAAACAGCGATTGTTATTGCTCATCGCTTGTCTACAGTAAAAAAAGTGGATAGAATAGTTGTAATGAATTCTGGAAAAATTATTGAAGAAGGAGCGCATGAAGATTTAATTCTTAAAAATTCTGAATATGCGCATATGTGGAAGCATCAAGTGTGTTAAAAAAATAAAAATTAATTTTATGAAATTTTCAATTCTTACATTGTTTCCAAATTTTTTTACATCTCCTTTGCAAGAGAGTATTTTGAAGCGTGCTATAGAAAAAAAACAAATTGATGTGAAGCTTATAAATATTAGAGATTTTTCAGAAAATAAAAATAAAAGTGTTGATGATAAACCTTTTGGTGGAGGTGCTGGAATGCTTATGCAAGCAGAACCAATAGCTAAAGCAGTAGAGAGTGTGAAATATCATTTAAACAATACTGATAATCAAAAATATGAAATTATATTTTTTACTCCATCAGCACCAGAGTTAACCCAAAAAGATAGTTATGAGTTGGCAAATTCAAATACTCATAAAATATTTTTGTGTGGTCATTATGAAGGAATTGATGAGCGTGTTTTGGATATGTATGTAGATAAAAGTTTTTCGGTTGGAAAAACAGTTTTGACTGGTGGAGAAATTCCTGCACTTTTGTGTTTAGATTCAATAGTGAGGCTTTTACCAAGTGTTATTTCCAAGGAAAAATCTCATGAAAGAGAAACTTTTTCTGTGGAATTATATGAAAAAGGGGAATATCCACAATTTACCCGTCCAGAAAATTGGAGGGGAAAAAAAGTTCCTAAAGTTTTGCTTTCTGGAAATGAAGCATTGATAAAAAAATATCAGTTTGAAAATTTGAAAAATTGTACAGATTTAGAAAAACAAATTATTTTATTTCGAGAAAAATATAAAAATATAAAAATATGATTAAAAAAATATGCAAGAAATAAGCAAGAAAGTGAAGATTTGAAAAATAATAATTTTGAATATATAAAATTTATAGATTTTAAAAGTCAAAAACTAAAATATTTAAATATTTTAGAATTTGCTATTTTAGATAAAAATTTAGAAGTTTTTGGTATTAAAAATATTAAATTATTAGATTTGAATAATTTAACTAATAATTTAGAAAAACAAATATTTCAACAAATATTTCAGCAAATTATAGGGTAAATATTTGAATAAATATAATTGTATAGTTGAGTTATTCTTTTATTATATATAAAAAAAGAGGTATAAACCTCTTTTTTATTTTTAGAATGGAGCCACCTGTCAGAGTCGAACTGACGACCTACGGGTTACAAATCCGTTGCTCTACCAGCTGAGCTAAGGCGGCATGTCCATTTTTAAGTGCGTTAAAAAAACGCTAAAACATATTCTCAATTTATTTATTTTGAGTCAATAGAAATTCTTTTAAAGTATAGTCTTATGTTTAGCTTTTAATTTTTGTATCAAGATTTTTTGTATCTAAAAATTTATCAATATTTATATCACTAAATGATAATTTCTATAGTGGTTCCTTTTTGCAAGACAACTTTTTATAAATTTAAGGTATGTTCTAAGTTCTTATAAACTTATATTTGGAACTATTTTTTTATCAAAACATCTTGAACACCTTGGTCTGTATTGAATATTTCTGGATGAGGATATTGTTTTAATGCTGTCTTTAAAGTCTTTATACAAAATTCTTTTTCCATCGTTATAGAAATTTCCCATGATAAAATATATCGAGAATATCAGTCTATAACAGCAACTAAATATATCCATCCATGACTTATTTTAATATAAGTTATATCTGTGGCTCAGACCTGATTAATACCCGTAATATTTAATTTTCTTAATAAATATGGATTTTTTTTTATGTTTCTTCTTTGGATCGTAGCTTGCTCTCCATCACATTTTCTTTAAATTCCCTTTTCCTGAAAATCTCCGCTGTAATGTTTCCTTTGGTCGACTCAGAAGTGCTTATTTTTCTTTAAAAAGAAATTTACAACACTTATTAGTAATTTTTACAAAAATAGCACCTTATAAATGTCTATTAAGCCAATCTTTACTAATTTATTACTTTCTAATAAGAAAATGTAAAACAGAATTTAAAAATGAAAGCATTAATGATGCGATTAAATATGTCATCCACCCTCCAGAAATAACAAATGTTATCCCGAATATATTTGGTGTAAATATTTCTGCAAATAAAAATTCATTTAAATACAGCATGAACATGCTTATAAGTGTTAAAAATAAACCAAATGTTAAAAACACAAAAGGAAGAGATAGTAATGATAAAATAGGTTTTACTATAAAATTTAAAACACCCATCACAATACCAATACAAATATATGCAAATATTTGACTTCCAAAAATAGTAAAAGAAGAGCTAATAAAAAATTTATCAACTCCAATAAAATATTGAACAATAAATAATGCAAAAGCATTCACTATTATTGTTATAAAAAGCCTAGAAAACATAAGCATATTATAAAAGAAATTACTCTGAATCTTCAGATTGAGATTTATTATCTGAAGAATTTTGATAAATTGTATTATCTTTGTAAATATTATTATTATTATTATTTTTTTTAACTTTTTCTAATTCTGCTAAAATTTTTCGCTTAATTCTATTATTTTTTTCTCGTGTTTCTTGCCAAAAAAGCTTAATTACAGGTTGTCCTGTTTGCATAAAATAAAAATCTACTTCATAAAAAAAATCAGTATCAGTAATTTCATTTTCACTTCGCACTGTGATATTTTTTTGCAATACATTTTCTTCTATATCTGCAATAAATCGAGGTAAATCTACAGATAGATCATTTGGAAGAACTATATCAAATGTTGTTTTTTCAATGGATGTTTTTGGAAGTTTTATAACTTCTTGTTTCATAAATTCTGAATTTGCTATAATTCGAATTTCTTCCATATTTATTCCTAGTGAGTCAATAGTTCGTACTGAAATTTTCAACAGTGTCATTCCCTCTATAATTCCTTCTGTTTTTTTAAATCGAATTCTATCTCCAACATGATACAATTGAACAATAAAAACACTGGAAATTACAGATAATATATATTCTTGAACTACCATAACAATAGCCCCTACTAAAAACAGTAGATATACTACCATTTCTGGCTTTAAATAAAATAAAAACCAAACAACAAAACCTAGATATATAAGAAGACTAAAAATATCAAAAGTTACAAATCTATGGCCATATTTTTTTTTACATTTTTTAGATATACAGTATTTATTTTCTCCTACTAATCGAAGAATATAAATAAAAAGAAAAAACAAAGAAACACCAGAAAAAAGTTGTATTTTTTTATTTGATTCTTCGTCATATTTTTCTTCTAATGCAGTTTTATACAATGCAACTTGTTCTAATGCATATTTTTTAAGCTCTTCTTCTTGCTTAAGTTTTTCTAAATCTTTTTTATTTTTTTCTAAAAGAGTAGATTTAAATGCAAGATTTTTTTGAAGCTCTTTTTCTGATTTTTTAAGCTTTTCTATTTCTATTTTTTGTATTTTTTTTTCTTCTTCAGATAAATCTATTTTTTTTTCTAAATCAGATTTAATAGAATTAATATTTGTTAAATCTGATTTTAACATTAATAACTCTTCTTCTATTTTCTTATTTATCTCCTCAATTGTTTCTGTTTTTACTTGTGCATTTTGCAGTTCTTCTTTTGCCTTAGACTCTTCTTTGTCAATATCCGAAATTTCAAAATTTTCTTTTAATTTTTCTTGTCGTTCTTTTAAAACATCCAAAGCATCATTACTAACAGATTCGCTATTTTTAGAAATGTTTTTTATAATAGGAGATGGAACTGCAGTTGGTGATATACTTTGTTCTGTGGGTAGGGTATTATTTATTTCTTCTGCAAAAACACTGCTACTTATTGAAAGCAATAGTATTATAATACATCCCAATAAATAGTTTTGTATAGTTTTTATACTTAAATGCTATTAAATTATATATTTAAGAAAAAAATCCTTTTTTCTTTTCTTTTACTTTATTTGTAATTTTAGAAGTTACTTCTTTTACAGCATCTACATTTTCAGATAATTTTTTTGAAACAGTTTCAAATACATTTGCAAGCTCTGTTTTTCCAGAATCTGATAATTTTTTTCCTTTATTAACAATTTCATCTAATCCAGAATTTCCTTTTGCTAGTAATTCTTTAATTTCATCAGACTCAATAAATGCTTTCACTTCTTTCGATGCATCATTACCAGCTGTTTTAAATAAGTCAATTACATCTGCCATTTTGGTATCTGATTTTGCTAATTTTTTTCGAGTATCTCTTCCTTTTTCTGGAGCAAATAACATTCCAAATGAAAGACCTGCCGCAAGACCTAATAATAATTTTCGCATAATTTTTGTGTGTAAAAAATAAATTTTAGTAAAGAACAATACGTTTTGCCATTTTTTGTAAAAGAGAGAATTTTATATTTTTACCTCCTTTTAATATAAAATATGCAGAATTTGATTTCGGTATTACAATACTATTTTCAGAAAATTCTTCTGTATAATTGTCAAAATTTCCTTTTTTTAGTAAAAGCTGTATATCAAAAATATCCGTATTTTCTTTGTGTGTATTAAATGGAGAATTGCTCCATCTGACACCTTCTATAATATCATTATTATTAAAAATTTCATAATACATTTTTTTAGGATATATTATAGAATATTTATATTGTGGTGAAAAATATATAATAAAGTTTTCTGGAATTTTAAATATATATTTAAGATTAACATTTTGTAAAAAATATTTTTTAAATTCACCTATATTAGGAATATTTCCATCTACGATTTCCCACAAAAAATCTTTTCCTTGTTTCCATTCTACTAATAATTGTAAATCTAAAGTTTTCATAAAAATACTTTTCCATTCAACAGAAAATAATTTTTTTACAATTTTTGCTTTTAATACAGATTCATTTTTATCTTTTCCCAATATTTTATATTCAACAGAGATAAAATTATCAAAATATTCTATTTTATCAATAATTATTCTATTCTGATATTCATCTGTATTTTCTAGATACTGACTTGGATATGTTAAAATTTGCTCTAATGCTAAAGAAATACTTGGCTTTTCTATAGATGATTTTATAATATTCTTTATTTTTCTATCCTTCTTATCTTTTGACTCATTTTCGGTTTCTGTACCTTTTAAAGTTTTTTCATTAATGTTTTTATACTTATGAATTGTTTTCAATATAGTATAAAAGAAATGAATATCTTTTTTTTCTCCCCAATAATCAATTTGAATATTTAAATTTGGAATATAAAATAATATTTGTTTTCCTGAAAATAATCTGTATGCATTCCACCTTCCTAGTTGTATTTCTACACCTTCATTTTTAAATTTTTTTTGCCAACCTTCATCAATATTTTTAGTAATAGTATAAAATATTGAATTATCATATTCTGTAATTATTTTTGAAATAATATTAATATCTTCTTCTGTTGTTAAGATTTTTTCATCTATTGAAAAATTTAGAAGAGGATAAGAAAAAGAGATATCAAAATATTTAGGTGTGAAAATAGTCCATTTATTTTTTTTTTCTTTTAATTCTTTTTGTCTTTTTTTATCTATAAAATATGCAATATCTATTATTGTAATATTTTTTTCAAAAGTAATATTATTAGTTTTCTCATTGTGTTTAAAATTTGAAATCAATCCTGTAATTACAACATTTTTATTCACATAGTTTGATACTTTTTGAGATAGATTAT
>CAZDZQ010000016.1:0-13560 GCA_964509985.1 uncultured Candidatus Peribacteria bacterium | reverse complement strand
TCTTCATTTGTCATTTCCATGTGATTTTTATTAAAAGATAAATTTTTATATTTTTATTATATCACATCACATGCAGGTTCAAAATTTCCCTCTGCAACGCTAATAATTTTTCCTTTATTTTCTGGTCTATCTTCTTTATTTGCCAGTTGTCCACATGCTGCATCCACATCATCTCCCATCGTCATTCTGATAGTAGATGGAACATCATACTCATTTAATAAGATGTTTTGCATTACACGCATTTCTTCTTCTTCTGGAGTGATTAAATCATCTCCACACTCTGGATTTACATTATATGGAATAAAATTGAGATGAGCCATTCTATGCTGAAGAAGTTTTCCTAAATCATGTGCATGCTGAGGCTGATCATTTTTTCCTTTTAAAACAACATATTCATAAAAAATTCGCCTTCCTGTTTTTTTTGTATATTTATCTAAAATAGGCATTAACACATCTAAATTATATGTTTTATTCATAGGAACCAATTTATCTCGCAATTCATTTGTTGCTGCATGCAACGAAAAAGCAAGATTTATAAGTAACCCCTCTTCTAATAATTTTTCGATACCAGGAGCTATTCCAACAGTTGAAAGAGTGATATGCCGTACCCCTATTCCAAATTTTTTATCATCGTTTAAAAATTTAATAGCAGAAATAACATTTTCATAATTAAACATTGGCTCTCCCATCCCCATAAAAACAATATTTCTTACCCGTGCTTCATGTGGTGGATTTTTTCCATTCCATTTTATTTCTTCTTTTTTTGTACCATTATTTTTACATTCTTCAATATATTCAGATTTTAAAACTCTATTCCAATATAAAACTTGTTCATAAATTTCTCTATCAGTTAAGTTTCTGATAATCCCCATTTTTCCAGTCGCACAAAATACACACCCCGCAGGACATCCAATTTGACAAGAAATACACACTGTTTTTCGCCCTTTATGTCGCATCAAAACAGATTCTACAAATTTTCCATCTTCTGTTTTAAATAATATTTTTTCGGTATCTTTACTTTTTATATGTTTTGTTTTTTCTAAAACAGAAAATTGTTGATTTTCCTCTAAATCTTTTCGTAATGCTTCAGATAATGTTGTGATTTCTGAAAAATCAGAAACTAAATCTCTAAAAATAGCCTGATTAACTTGGTCTTGTCGAAATTTTTTTTGACCTGATTCTTCTAAGTATTTTGAAAACATATTTTTTTATTAAATTATTTTTTTATTTCTTCTGTTGAAATATTTATATCTGCCGATAAAACGACTTCTTCATTATTTATTATATCAGAATTTTTTAAATTACTCTCTTTTGTTTCATCTACATCAATAATTTTTGTAACATATGGAATATAGTCTAAATGTAAAACGATATTTGAATATGGAAGAATTTTTAATGTTTTTACCAATTCTTGAGTTATTTCATTTTCAGATTTGAATATAAATTTATTTTGAGGTTTTGACCAATCTTCAACAGAGAATGGTGTTACTTTTGGTGCAGAATTTTCTTCTTGTTTATCATTTTTATTATTATCATCTATTTTCTCTCTCTTATCTATCTCCTCTCTACCTTCTCTATCTTCTCTACCTTCTCTATCTTCTATTTCTTTTATCTCTTCGCTTTTTATATTTTCTGAATTTTTTAAATATAAAACTCTTGCTAAAACAGCAATATCTTCAATTTCTTTTGTTTCTGCATTTTCAGAAATTTTAATATTTATATTTTCTATTTTTACTTCTGCCATATCTGGACGAGATAAAAATTCTTGAATATTTTTTGTAATATCCGCTTGTATAATCTGATTTTTTGTTAACTCTTGTTCAAATTTTTGCTTTGGACTTCCTGCAACTGTTACCCATTTAAAAGAAAATTCTATAGGATTTTCTTCTGCTTGCGATGAAAATTTTTCTATAAATTTTTGTCGAAATTTCTCTTTTATTTCATCTGTTAAAAATTCTCCATCTGGCACACTTATAATAGATGAAATTTCCCAATTATTTTTTTCTATTTCATCTGCTGATATTTGCAATGATGTAAAAGTCGGCACAATTTCAACTGAAATTTCTTGAAAATATTCTAAAATTTCTTTTTTTAATTTATTTGCAAGATTTGGTGATGAAAAATTTGCAGTCCTAATGGTTTCAAAATCAATATTTACCTGTTTTTTAAAATGATGTTCTAAATCTGAAATAATAGTGGTTTTAGCACTTTTAAAAATTGTTATATTTTCTGGAACTTGCAATTCTCCAATCATTTTAATTTCTTTATCGTTTACACTCAAAACTTTTAATCCTTTTAGTTTTGCTTCTTGAATTTTTTCAGGAATTAATTTTTCAAGTAAATCTCTTGATTCTCGCTCTATTTCAATTTTTTCAGAAATATTAGAAAGCGAAGAATAAAGAGGGACTGATGTAAATAAAATAATTACTAAAAGTGTTAAAATTTTTCGAGAAGAAATTTGTTTTTTTAATTCTTGAGTAGGAGTGAATCCATACGCCAATAAAACAATTACACCTACTAATAAAATAGCCAGAAAATTGACAAAAAACAGAAGAAAACTTCCCCACGCTGCAATAGGATTTCCTAAAGAAAGCTCAATCCCAACCACTGCCAATGGAGGCATTAAACTCGCCGCCATTGCCACACCTGCCACACTTGCCGAAAGTCTTTCATATCCCAAAGAAAGAAGTGCAATTATTGCTGAAAAAATAGCGATAAATAAATCAAGAATATTTGGAGAAATTCGCGCTAAAATTTCTGGTTGTTCTATTTTTAAAGGAATTAACAACGCAAATAAAAATGAAACAGCAATAGAAATTGCAACACTTTTAAAAAGTAATAATGCTGTTTTCCAAAAAAAACTTGATTGCCCTCTTGCCATTGCAAAACTCATTCCTTGCATAGGACGAATAAGTGGAGCAATAAGCATTGCTCCAATAATTACAGCAACAGAATTTTGCAAAAGTCCAAAAGTTGCAATAAGTGTTGAAAGTAAAATTTCCATCCAATATAACCTATCTGGATTATTTTGAGATTTTATCAATAAAGCAATTTCTTCTTTTTTTTCTGCTGATTGTTCTAAAAATTCAAATTTTTCAAAGGCAAAAAAACTTTTTATTTTTGTATAAATATTTTTATTTTTTTCTTGAAGTTTTACTCTTTCTTGCAAAACACAATCATTCGTTTGTTTTTCCAAAATTTCTTTTGCCTCTTCTTTCAATATTTTTTTTTCTTCATCTGTTAATGTTTTATTTTTAACTTCTTCTCTGGTATTTTCTATAAATTTTTCAGACATATTTTCAAATATTTATTAATAATATTATTTTTTTCAACATATTTTTTATATATTTTTTTATATACACTCTATCAAAAAAAATTAAATTTCCAAAGAAATTGGACAATGGTCACTTCCAAACTGATTATTTAAATATTCAATTTTTTTTACATCTTGTAAAATAATTTGTGGCACAAAAAAATAATCGATTCGCCAACCAACATTTCTATCTCTCGCTCCACCTCTATAACTCCACCATGAATATTGGTCAGCCTGTGTTATATTTTTTTCTCGCCATACATCTTTAAAACCAGCGTTTATCCATTTCGTAATTTCTTTTCGTTCCGATGGATGAAATCCAATTTTTCCTTCGTTTTGTTTTGGCCGCGCAATATCAATTGCTTCATGACAAACATTTACATCTCCAGAAAAAATAACAGTTTTTTCAAATCCTCCTTCACTTTTTTTTGCTTCTAAATTTTTTACATATTCTAAAAATTTTCTATAAAAAATAATTTTTTGAGCCCACGCTTCATCACTTTTTCCACCATTTGGGAAATATGCAGTTATCACAGAATATTCAACCATTTTATTTTTTTCTTTTTTTGTAAAATCTACTCGAGAAATTCTCCCTTCGTTATCATTATAAAATTCTGACATTCCAGAAATAAATTTTATATCTTTTTCTGCTATATCATTATTTTCTAAAAATTTTTTAGATATCCAAATTGATGTTCCAGAATATCCTGCTTTTTCCGCCTCTGTATAAAATTGAATAAAATCTGCAAATTCTTCAATAATATTTGCAATTTGATTTTCTTTACATTTTGTTTCTTGCATACAAAAAATATCAGGCTGATAATTTTTTATAAAATTTTTCAACTCTCCTTTTTTATGAATTGCACGAATTCCATTTACATTCCAAGAAATTATTTTCATATTATTTAAATATTATTTTTTAGACCACATACCAACTCTTTTGTATCATGAATTCGAATAATATTCGCACCATTTTTCATGCATTGCATGCTTGAAAAAACAGATTCTTGAACTCTGTCTTTTGGTGATTTTTCTGGAGCCAAAAATGTTTTTCGAGAAGTTCCCATTAAAATATTTGCAATATTATTTTTATCTGCAAAATCTCTAATAATTTGTAAATTTTTAACCAGAAACCACGAAACTTTTTCATCTTGTGATAAAAATCCACCCATTCCCGTATCTATAATTAAATGTTTTATATGTATATTATTTTCAGAAAAAATTTGAATAATTTTTGTAAAAAAAGTAATTATCTCTGAAATTATATTTTCTGGTGTTAAAATGTGAGAAGTTTTATTTTTATTAAACATTACACAAATCTGAAAACCTGAATATTTTTGTGAATATTTTTTAATAATATTTATCTTATTTTCACATATATTTTCAGAATTAATATTATTATTTAACCCCGAAACATCATTAATAATAATATTATTTATATCAAAATTATTTTCTTCTGCACTGCGTAGAAATTTTTTCCATGTTTTTATTTTATATGAATCGAGTGAGATTTTAATGCTATTATTTTTTTTATCTACTTTTTTATTATATGTAGAGATATATGAAAATATTTCAGGTATAATATTTTTTAATCTATCCCATTCTTCTTGTTCTGATATTTTTGAATTGTGTGGAGCCGTGCTTTCTGCCCCAATATCAATAATATTGGCACCATTTTTAATATTTTTTTTTATTTCAGCCAATACATTTTTTTTATTTGTAAATAAACCACCATCAGAAAAACTATCTGGCGTGATATTTACAATAGACATTATTTGGAGATTTTTCATAAAATTTATTTTTTTAGCACAATTTCTTGAAATTCTGATACAAAATCAGAATTATTTTCTGTATTAAAAAATGGAAGTCCTACGAGTCTATAGTTAGGATTTTCTGCTTTAATAACCTTCTTAAGTCCGTATTTTTTAGAAATTTCTTTTAAAAAATCGTTTTTCCAGTTATCAGTTTCTAGCAAGTGATCTCCTTTTGGCTCAATAAAAATTTGATAAAATATTTTTGTTTTTATTGAATTTTCTCCAGTTATTTCTTTTTTATCTTTGCTTTTTAAAAACAAAATAAAATCTGGCTGAAATCCTTGCCCTTTTTTAAAATCAAAAATTTTATAAACTTCTTCGTTTCTCAAGAGATAAATTTCACTATATTTTTCTTCTAAATTTCCAATACTATTTTTTATAAAATCTATCAGGTTTTTTTCTTCTCCTGTTCCTGCAAAACTATCTAAAACATACCATTTGTTTTGAGCAACTGTTTTATCTTCATCTTTTAAATTTATAGTTTTTGTTTTTCCAGTTTCAAAAAACTTTTTAAAATCTCCTGCTATAAATTCACTTCCAATTTTTGGAGAAATATTTGCTTTGAGTTCGGCAAAAATCATATCTAAAAACTTCATCACAAGTCCCAATTTATCGCTATTTTCTATGTCTTCGTAATTAGTATTTTTATTTACAATTATTTTTACATCAAAATCTGCCAGTTTTTCTGTTTGAAGTTCTTCGATGGTTTTAATATCCAGTTCTTTTTGTAAATTTTCAAATTGATATAAAGAATTTCCTTGTTTTGCCTTGGTGTTTATTACTTTTAGAAAAATAGCCTTTTCAATATCTTTGAATTTGAGAGAAAGTGTTTTGAGTTTATTTTCTTGTACAGAAATTTTTTGAAGATCTTCTTGTTTTTCAAAATCTAATTCTTGTTCTGTAAATTCTAAATTTTTTATTTTATAGGGTACAAAAAAGTCTTTTTTAATATCCTCTAAAGTTTTCTTTTTTCTGTTTGGATTTGGAATTTGTTTATTGTACCAAATTTTTGTATTTTTATAAAAATCACTTTTTTGAAATTCTTTTTTAAGGGAAAAAGTTCTTATCTCTTTATTTTTATCATCGCTGATATATCCGTCTTTTTTGAGTTCTGCTTTTAAATGAGAAATATATCGAGAATCTTCATCATAAGTATAATAAAAAAGTTCTTCTAATACTCGTAATTCGTGATTTAAATCATCATCAAATTTTCTTTTATTTTTGATTTTATCCTGAAAAGAAAAAGGGTTATATCTCACCCCTCGTCCAATAAGTTGTTTTTCTTTAGTCGTTGCTTCTGGAGTTTTTTTTGTACTTCCTCCTGTGTTTTGCCCTTGGTAAAGCCTTACAATGTCAAAGAGATTTAATACATCCCACCCTTCGGTAAGTCTATCAACGGTAAAAATTGCTCTGATATTATTATTTTTATCTTCAAGATTATTTAATAATTTTTCTACTTCTTCATCCGTTTTTTCTTTTTGTGTTTTATTTGTTTTTGAGTTGGTAATAATCGTCGTTCTTTCTTGAAAATTTTGCTGTATCCAGTAGGCAATATCTCCAAAGTGAATATCTTCTTTTTGTATAAATGTTAAAACTTGTTCTGTTCGTGATTTTCCTTGTTCATGCAAATTTTTACTGTCTTGAATTTTGCTAGAAATTTCTTTAAGAAAATCAAAATCTTTAAGAGAAATTTCATCTGTCCAATCTAAAAATTCTTGATAATCGGCTTTTGATTCTGCAATAGTTTTACTTCTAAAAAGTATTACTGGTTTAAAATTAAAAATCCCATTTTTGAGAGCGATTTTATGTCTGTACCACTGAAAAAGTAATGCTTGCAAAACTCGTTCTTTTTTCCCTAAAGAAGAAGAAATTAAATTTATTTCTTTAGTATATCCTGCTTGTAAGAATTCTTTGAGAGCAAATTTATAAATAATTTTGTATTCGTATTTTTTGGCAATATTTTCTGTTTCTGGAATAGTAGCAGTAAATTCTAAAAGAACATTTTTATTCTCTCTATTTTGTCCGTTTTTTTCTAAAATCAAGTGTCGAACCATGTGTTCCCATCCTTTTTTTTCTACTTCATTTTTTGATCCTTTTAATTCTTCCCCAAATAATTTTTCTTGGAGTTTTACTTTTTTTGTATCTGCATTTAAGTGATGGGCTTCATCTGCCAGCATAACAATGTTTTTTTTGTGTAAGTCTTCAAGAGTTGTTTGATTCTCTTTTTCTAAGTGAATATCGTTATATAATTTCTGAATAGAGGTGAATTTTATCTCTATTCCTTGCGGATTATCACTAAAGCTTTCTACTTTTTTTATATCAACCGTTTTATCATCAATAATTATTTTTTCTGTAAATAAATATTTTGTGTGAGTATTATCAATAAAATTATTTTCTGTTTTATCAACAATATTATTTTGATTTACAAAGAAAATAAAATGTCGATATCCCTGATTATAATAATACAAAATAGTACTCGCCATCAGCAAAGTTTTCCCTGTTCCTGTTGCCATATTAAACATCAGGTGAGTAGGCTTACCCTCTTTCTTGTGGTCTTCTTGATAAATTAAAAAGTTCTCAAGTGCTTTTTTTTGCCAATCAAAAAGAGAATATTTTAGATTATTTGAAATACATTCTGGAATTTTTACAATTTCAGGTTTATATTTTTTTATAACTTCTTTTTCTGTTTCGATGGTTTCGTATAAGTATTTTATGTTTTCCATGGTTTAGTTTTGAGAAGATATTTTTTTTATTTCGTTATTGCATTTTTCAATTATAAATTCAGGAATTAAATCATATTCTCTTGGGTCTAATTGATGAATAAAATCATTTTCAATGTGATATGTCTCATTTATGAATTTTTTAAAAATATCATCAAAATCATCACCATTTGTAAATTCACCATTCATTACTCTGAAAATTTGTAATTTTTCATATCCATTTTTACTTTTATTATAAATATCTTGTAACTTTCTTTGATCATTCATTGTTTTTAACAAATCATCGTATTTAAAATTAGAAAACTCTTCAAATTCTTTAATTTTATTTTCTCCATTTCTGAAACTTTTTTCAAAACCCTCATCAGATAAATTTTTATCTATATTCGTTTGTCTATATTTTTTTGCATCCTCTTTCGTTCTTCTGTGAAATAAATCTGATAATATTTGATACTCATCTCCTTTGTCATTTAATACCTCAAAATTTCTTCTCATGTAAACTAATTTTGAAATAGAATCAATGTTTCCATCAGTAAGAATATTTTCAAAGATTTGAGGAAAAGTTAAGATATTACACTTTTCTATTTTTTTTTCTTTTAATGTATTTTTATTTGTTTTAATAAAGCTAACATTTGTTTGATCTTTAAATTTATTACCAAGTGCTTTTACTGAATCAATTACAGGCTCAAAATCATGAGTGAACATCAAAACAGTTTTTCCTTTAAAAGAGTTTTGTTCTCGAAATAACATTTGCAAAATGGCATATTTTTTATTTTTATCAAAAGAAGAAATTGGATCATCTAAGATAATTAAATCTGACTGTTTAGACAAAGATTGATACATAAATAACACAAGTGCAAAAGCATTTTTTTCTCCGAAACTTAAATGTTGATCACCCTTAGAAATGTTTTTTTCAAAATCAAGATGTTTGAGCTTTATTTTATGTTGATTATTTTCTTCTTGAATTAAGACTTCATATTTGTACCCTGCATTTCTTAGAAAATTATTAATATTTTTTTGATTGTTGGATATTGAATTTCTAATTTCTGACTTTTGTTTTCCAATATTTATTTGCAGTTCTTTAATTTCTGTTAAGGTGTTTTCTAAAGATTTATTGAATTTTTCTACAATATCTATTGTTTTTGTTGATTTCAATTTATCTAAAGTTTCACCAAATTCTATTTTTAAATTTTCTATTTTTTCCTGAATTTTTTCATTTTTCAAATTATGGAATGAAACATCTTTCAGATTTTTTAATCTTTGTAAAAAAGCATCAATTTGACCTTTTATATTGGTGAGATAATTTTTCTCTTCTTCTAGTAATCCTTCCGTTTTTTTAGTGATTTTTTCTAATTCATCTTTTGCATCAGGTGAAAAATAATCACCTAAATTCTCTAATACCTTTATTATTTCAATAAAATTTTTAATTACATTTTTATCATAATTCTTTGAAATAGCTTTTATTTTCTCTTTTTTTGCTTCGTCTGTAGGAGAAATACAGTAAGGGCAATTTTCATGATCATCAATAAAATTATTCCCTTTAATTTGCCAATCTAGCCAACTAACACATTTTTCTTTATTTTGAATAAATGATTTATACTCTTTTATATTATCAGGAATATTTTCTATTTTGTTTCCATCTTTTAATCCTTTTGAAATTGCTGATGCATCAGAAAGCCCATTTTTTGTTGTCTTAAAACTTTTTGATAAATTTTCGAAATCTAAAATTATTTGTTCCAATACTTGATTATTTAAAAACACCTTTTTAATTTCTTCCAATTGTTTTTCTATATTTTTTTCATTCTCAATATATTTTGGAGTTTTAATAAAAATTTCAAAACTATTACTTACTAGCTCATCTTCCTTGAAAAGAAATTGTTTTACATATTCCTCATTAAAAATAGAAACTGAATTAATATTATTATCTTCAATTACCACTTTTGACTGCAACTTTTCTAAATTTTCTTTTTGCAATTTGAAAGGTAGCAAATTATTTAATAATTTTTCATTTTCAATTTTATATTGAATAGCCTTTGCTAAAGTGCTTTTCCCTGTTCCATTTTGACCAAATTTAATATTGAGTTTATTTTTCTCAATATTTATTTCTCCAGAATCAATATTATTACAATTCTCTAAACTAACTTTTAAATTTTCCATAATAATTAAAAAAAATAACAAATCTCCACTTACTGCCCCTCATCATAAAACTCCTCCGTCAAATCCTGATCTTCTTTACTAATCCCAAACTTTGAATCTGCTCTTTCTGTTTTGCAAACATACATTTGATTTAAATCGAGCATTTTTAAAAAGATTTTTTTCTGTTCGTCTAAAGAAAGATTTATAAAATTTTCTTCTTTGATAACTTTTTCTTTAAATTCTTTTATTTTCAAATTGTAATCGATGAAATATTTATCATACATTTCATCATAAAATCCCAAAAGTTCTTCAAAAGTTTCAAAAGCATTGATTCTCTTTTTTGCGATTTCATTCCATTTTGCCAATTCACAATAAATAAATTCTCCGCCACCTTTCCAATCAACAGATTTTGAAATTCCTCCTTGTTCTCCTTCAATTACTTTCATCAATCTTGACTCTGGCAAATCGTGAATATAATCCATTTGCTCCACGGCAATATATTGTCGCCCCATTTTATGAGCCACCGCCGCCGTTGTCCCACTCCCACTAAAAAAATCAAGAACTATATCGTTTGGCTTTGTTCCAAGTTCAATTATTCGTTGCATTAGTTTTTCTGGTTTTGGGGTTTCAAATCCTGCTCCTGCAAATCCTAAGTTGTTAGTTTCTTTTTTTGCTTCTTGATTATCTCCAACTTCATCTCTTAGCCAAAGAGTTTTAGAAACAAGTCCATCTTGAACTTCTGATAAAAATCTTTTTATAGAAGGAACATTTTCACCAGCATCTCCAAACCAAACCCTATTATCTTTTTTCATTTCTTCAAATTTCTCCTTTCCAAACCTCCAACAACGCCCATTTGGCGGATTTACTATTCTTCCTGATGGAGTTTTTATCTCAAAATCATATGCTTTTGAATATGTCTTTACTGACATATCACTCGATTTCCAATTCCCTCTTGAGTCATTATCTGGATTTTTATATCGAGAATTCATTTCGTCCGTTCTTGGAAGCAAATTAGGTCTCCATACTTCTTTATTTTTTGCGATTACTAAAATGTGATCGTGAGTATCGGAAAGCCATTTTGCATCATTTTGAGGGGAATATTTTTTTTGCCAAATTACATTTGCTATAAAGTTTTTTCTTCCGAAAATATCATCACAAAGAATTTTTAAATAGTGAGATTCATCATCATCAATAGAAATAAAAATACTACCATCATCACTCAACAACTCCCTCGCCACTTCCAGCCTATTTTTCATAAAAGTAAGCCAAGTAGAATGATTGAAATTATCGTTGTATTTAAAACCGTCATTTCCTGTGTTGTACGGAGGATCAATATAAATCAGCTTTATTTTCCCTGCAAATTGTTTTTTTAAACTGTGGAGAGCAATTAAATTATTTCCTTTTATTATAAAATTTTCTGTAATTACACCCTCTTTATTTCTTTTAATTTCCGTCACTTTTTCCTCTCCATTTACCGTGTGCCGTTTCCACCCAACAAGAGCCTTATGATCTAAAAGCCTGTCAATTTCATCGTGTGCTAAAACTTGATTAAAAAATACTTCTTTTCTTTTTGCTTTTTTTTCGTTGTATTCTCCCGCTTTCCATCCTTTTTTTTCTTCTGTTTTTGTTACTGATTCATCATATTCAAAATAAGTATCAGATCCTTCTTCGCTACTTTGCCCACCCTCCAAAACACAATCTTTATATGGAAAATCTAAAACAACATCATTTGTATCTTTTAAAAACTTTTTACTGTCTGTAAGCCCAATTCTGTTTTTATATTGAGTGTAAGAATTATCAATTTTATTTTCTTCCAGAAAAAATTGAAATTCTTTTGATTTAAAAACAAAAACACCAAGACTTTTATTTTTTGTAAAAAATTTCTCTCGTAATTCAGACTCTTCTAAAAAAAGATGAATTATTTTTTCATCAATATGCTCCAGCAAGTCAATCAGCAAATTCTGATTAAATTCTGTTTTTTCTTCGTTCCAAAGTCTTTCATCAGATTGTAAGACTTTTTTTATAAGATTTTTTATAGTATTAGTTTTCATAAATTTCATCAGTTAAAATTAAATTTTCCCACAAATAGCATCTCCCATTTCGACCGTTCCAACCCGTTTCAAACCTTCTTTTTTTTGATAAATATCCCCTGTTCGTAATCCATCTTGCATAACTTGTGCAACTGCATCATCAATAGCATTTGCAGCATCAACTAAATTAAACGAATGTCGAAGCATCATTGAAGCCGATAAAATTTGAGCAATTGGATTTGCAATTCCTTTTCCAGCAATATCAGGTGCAGATCCTCCAGATGGTTCATAAAGATGAATATTTTTGTTTCCAAAACTTGCAGACCCCAACATTCCCAAACTTCCCGGTAATACAGATGTTAAATCTGAAACAATATCTCCAAAAAGATTTGGACAAGCAACAACATCAAATTGACGAGGATTTTTAACCAATTGTTGTACCATATTATCAACTAAAACATTTTCAAGTTTTACTTCTGGATACTCTTTTGCTGTATTTTCAAAAACCTCTCTCCACAATCGAGAAGTTTCTAAAACATTTGCTTTATCCACAGATGTAAGTTTTTTATCTCGTTTCATTGCTGATTCAAATGCAAATTTTGCAATATGAGCAATTGTATCTCTGTCATATTCGGCAACATCTTTTGCAGTATCCGCGGTTGGTCGAGAATGCTCTCCAAAATAAATACCTCCTGAAAGCTCTCTCACTACTAAAATTTCAAAATTTTCAGCTCCAGTAATTTCTGTTTTTAACGGACAAAAATCTAACAATTCTTTATAAATGGGTGCTGGTCGCAAGTTTACAGTAAGACCCAAAAGCTTTCTAATAGATAAAATAGAATTTTTTTCACAATCTTTCCATTTCTCTTCATTTTGTGCATCTACAGGACCCCCCACGGAACCGAATAAAATAGCATCTGATTGAAGTGCTAAATTTTGTGTTTCTTGCGGAAAATGATTTTTATATTTTGGCCATGCCGCACCACCAATTAATCCATGAGTAAATTCAAAATTTAAATTAAATTTTTCTTCTACTTTTTTTAATACTTTTAATGCTTCGTTCATCACTTCTTCTCCAATTCCGTCTCCTGGTAAAACTGCTATTTTCATAATTTTTTTTATAATAAATTGATATTTTTTAATATTCTGGACTTACAACTTCAACATGCTCTCCTTGTTGTTTTAATGCGAAATATCCATTTCTCAAAATTTCTTCTTCGGCTTTTTTCGACATTGCCAAGCTCGCAAATGCTCCTCTAATTTTATAATCTTTATAATCTGGAAACAGAATTTTAAAATTTTTTATTTGTTTTTCCATCGATTCTACATCGTAATGATGAATCTTATATTTTACTTCAACCAAGGCAACTTCTTTTCCGTTTATCATTACAATATCATATTCTCCTCTTACATTTTTTAAATCTTTTTGCCAATGTTGACCAATTTCATCATATTTAATATTTCCCAATTTTTTCTTTTTAGAAAGTGAAGAATAAAAAAAATCTTCTGCAACTGCACCATTATTTTTTCCAATATTTCCCAAAGTAATT
>CAZDZQ010000015.1:0-4235 GCA_964509985.1 uncultured Candidatus Peribacteria bacterium | reverse complement strand
TTCTTTAAAAAATGGTGAGTCTTCTTTAAAATAACAATACCATAGTTTTGCATCATCTTCATGACCTTCAAATTTATATGTTTTTGAAAGACCATCCCATTTCCAGTTAATTTCTCCATTTTGAACTGCATGTCCAAGAACAGGTCCAATATCTGCAATAATTTCATCTCGTGTTTGATTGATGTTTGCGCCTCTATTATATGGTGCATAAATTGTTTCATCTGCTTCTTCTGCAGCTGTTAAAGGAGTATTCAAACATTTTTGAAGTTTTTCTGAAACTGGTCCTGCATAACGAGTAATTGCAGTTGTTGTTGTAAAATCTCCTGCAAGTTTGTTATCTGATTTTTTATTCAGAATTTTTGCAAGTGGATCTTCTGTTTCTGAAGGAGTGTTTGGTGCTACTTCATTATTAGATTGATATTGCATTACACCGGCACCTGTACCAGCAATTGCAAGACAAGCTACACCTGTCCCTAATATTTGTTTTGAAATCATGTTTGTGTTTGTTTAAAGAATAATATGAGTTCAATAATATAATAACATAGATTTTATAAAAAAGCAAATCTTTTTATATTATATCTTTAATAAGCCTTTTCTTAAAATTTCTTTTGCTTTTTTTTCTGAAATTCCTCGAGTTTCCATATAAAAAAATATATCTTTTGAAAATGGTGCAACCGATGCGCTGTGAGATGCAGACAAAACATTATCTGTTTCAACTCGTAAAATAGGGGTTGCTTTTGCTTTTGCTTTTTCAGAAAATAAGTAAATTTTTTGGACTATTTCTATTGAGCATTTTTCTGAATCTTTTGTAATGATTCCTCCACCATGAAAATTTAACAAAGATTTATCATCAGAAACTCCTTTTACATCAATATTAACAGTTTGATTTTTTCCATATAAAAATACAGAAAGGTTAAAAATTTTGCGTTGTTTTTTATTTGTTTCATATCGTGCAACAACTGTAACATTTGCATTTTCACAATTTTCAGATAAATTTACTATTAATGAAAATATTTCTTCTGTTTTTTTTCCTATTTTTTCTTCTGATTTTAAATTTTGAATAGAAATAAGAGTCTTAGAATTGCTTTCTGTAATATTAATTTCTTTTGTTCCCGACGGAGATAATAGCTGTATTAAATTCACAAATATTAAAAAATTATTTTTTATATGATTTTTAGTATAATAAATATATCATATAATATAAGATTATAGTAATATTTTAATAAATATATTAATATAAGGTAACTAAGATTATTTAAATTATTTAAATTATTATGAAAAAAAAGAGAATTTTAATTAAAATTTCTGGAGAAATGCTTTCTACCAATGGGAAATTTATTGATAAGCCAGCAATGACTGCTTTAAAAAATGAAATTGAAGAAGCGAGTAAAATTTCTGAAATTGGAATTGTTTTGGGTGGAGGAAATTTTTGGAGAGGAAGAGATAATGAAAATTTAGAGCTTTTTAGAGGAAAATCAGATCATGTTGGAATGTTGGCGACAGTAATGAATGCACTTTCATTTTCTGCATTTCTAGAAAATTTTGGAATAAAAACAGCTGTATTTTCTGCACGCTCAATGCCAAGTTTTTGCGAAGAGTTCAATTTAGAAAAAATGGATAAAGCATTTGAAGAAAATAAAATTTGTTTTTTTTGTGGAGGGACGGGAAGTCCTTTTTTTACAACAGATTCAGCGTCTGCGTTGCGTGCTATTGAAATTAAAGCTGATATGTATGCAAAAGCTACGACTATTGATGGAGTGTATAATAGTGATCCTAGAAAAAACACTGATGCAAAAAAATATGAAACTGTTTCTTTTCAAGAAGTAATTTCAAAGCAATTACAAGTAATGGATACAGCAGCATTTGCATTGTGTAACGAAAATAATTTACCAGTTCAGGTATTTGATGGTTCAAAAAAAGGAAATATTGCAAAAGTTTTAAAAGGAGAAATTATAGGAACTATTGTGAAATAATACTAAAGAATAAGTAATTTATCTTAATTTTTTTATAATTTAAAATATGTCAGAAGATAACAAAACAAATACATTAGATACTGTTGCTGAAGGATTAAAAACAGTAGCAGAAGTAACACATAATAAACAATTGACTGATATTTTAAAAATATTTGAATCTACTCGTGGATCATTAGATATTGCAAAAGAAAAAGTACAAACTCATTTATATTTAGAGCATTTACATAAAAGTGTAGAAGGAAAAGGAGATGGTCATATTCAAATTCCAAAAGTTTCGACTTTTGAAAGAGATGCAGAATTTATTCATATTCCAGATGTTATACAAAATGTATTAGATCTTCTTTCTTTAGAAAATCCTATACCTTCTGCAATTATCAATACTACTAATTATTTGATAAATATGTTAATTGGGGAAGATGTAAAAGGATTATCTGTTTTTTTATCAGATGAATCTAAAAAAGCAATAGCATTAAATTCATATGATAACTTAGTGATAGCGCGTAATGAAATTTCTCAAGATTTAGAAACATTGAGATCAATTGAAGAAAATCATGATAAATGGATAGATAAAATGAAATTATCAGTATTGTATACTGCATTTGATAAAGCTATTTTTGATAAAGATGAAGAGCAAAAAAGTAATGAATCAGGAAAAGAAAATTATAGCAAAAAATCTGATATTGATAAAAAATTAGAATATTTAGAGAAAAAATTGCAACCTGGCGATATTTTATATTTAAACGAGCCAAATGAAAAAAAGTCACTTATTAAAAATTTAACAGTAAATTTAGCAAAACCTGCAATGGTTGATGCTTCAAATTCAAAAGATTTTACAAGTATTCATGCTGCTGTATATGTTGGTAATGGAAAAATTCGACATATTCAAAGGGGTGACGATGGGAAAATATCAAAAAAAGAATTATCTGTTCATGCATTTTTTACAGAAAATGAAGACAATAATACTCTTTATGCTTCTATTTCTATAGGGCGTTTACATCTTTCTAAATCAGTACAAGAAATTTTTTCAAAAACAGTTATTGAAAAATCTGATACAGTTAAAGAATATTCTGTTATAGAGGCATTAAATGCAGGAGTTCATGGATTAGTAAACTCTGAAACTGAATTGGATACAAGTGATACAAGTCTTATTTGTACAGATTTACCAAGAATGTCAGCTCAAATTATTTTAGAAAATTTAGATGAAAATAATACAATAAAAATAGATAAAAAAGGTTTTATTGTTAGAAAAAATATAGAAAATTTAGAAGAACATACAAATGTTAAAATTTCAAATGAAGAAATAAAAGAATTAGAAAACCTAGTACATTCAAATGGAACATTTCAAATGTTTTCAAAATTTTCTTCTCCACTTTCTATGAATATAAAAGATTTTTCTTTAAAAGAAACAACAGAAAAATTTAAATAATTATAATAAATATAAAGCAGAACCTTTTCCAACTAACCCAATTGATTCTACAAATTTACCATCATTATTTTTTAATTTTTCTAATTCTTTATAAATATCGGGATAATATGAAAAAATAATATTTTCTTGCAAAGAAAAAATAGGGGAATAGTAAAATAAATTTTCTTTTTTCTCTTTATTTTCAGTTTTAGATAAAAAATTTGAAATTTCAGATATCCATTTTTTTGTAATATTATATTTGGGAAATAATATAATTTTTATATCTTTTTGATATGAAAAATTTATTTCTGAATATTTTGAAATAAATTTTTCTGAATATTGTGCGTATAAAAATTCTAAAATAAAATCAATCATTTGCTCTTCTTCTTGTAGCCCTGTTCCAAGTGGAATATTTTTTGTGATAGTAATTTCTATTCCAAAGCTTTTGTGATGTGTTTGAAAAAAAAGATTTACTGCTTTAAAAATAGAATTTTCCTCATTGTTTGGAATCCCTTTTGAAAATTCTCCTTGCAGAATAATTTGAATTTTTTTCTTTTCTACTTTTTTTAGATTAATTTCATCAAAAAGAGAAGATGCAAAATATTTCTTATTTTTCGTAATAATTCCATAAATTTTTTTTTGCATAAAATATTCCATTAATTTGAGTTTTTATAGTCCTAAAATTTCTTTTGCTTGTTTTTCTGAAATTCCAGAATTTATCATTTTTTGTAGTGCACTAGAAAGTCCTTTCTCCATACCTTTCTCCATACCTTTCTCCATACCTTTCTCCATACCTTTCTCCATACCTTTCTCCATACCTTTCTCCATACCTTTCTCCATACCTTTCTCCATACCTT
>CAZDZQ010000014.1:0-5288 GCA_964509985.1 uncultured Candidatus Peribacteria bacterium | reverse complement strand
AATATCAAATCCAATTATTAATATTCATCATTCTTTTTTGCCATCTTTTATTGGAGGTCGTCCTTATGAAATGGCGTTTGAAAGAGGTGTAAAATTGATTGGGGCAACTTCTCATTTTGTTACAAAAGATTTAGATGAAGGACCTATTATTGCTCAAGATGTGTTTCATATTGGACATGGATTATCGCTTCAAGATATGAAAAAAGAAGGAGCAAATATTGAAAAAAAAGTTTTTTCAGAGGCTATTAAGAAATTTTCTGAACATAAAATTATTGAGTGGAAAGGGCGAACTATAGTTTTTGGGTAATTATACTCTTGACACATCTTCCTTTTTTTATATATAGTTTTTATATCTAATAATAAAAAATTATTTTTAAATTTTTCTAAAAAATGTTTATTCAAATAAAAAACATCAAAAAGAAGAAACTGCATTTATCAAATTGTAGTTAGTTTTTATTATTAAAAAAATATTTTAACACTTTGCAATTTGAAAAATTTTTCTTTTTTGCGAAGTGTTTTTTTTATATTATTTTATTAAAGCGTATGAATTTTGCGATAGTAGGGCTTGGAAAAATGGGGCAGGTTGTAAAGGATAATGCAATAAAGCGAAAGCATAATTTTATAAAAAGTTTTGGAAAGAATGATGAAATAAAAAATTTAGAAAATATTGATATTGTTTTTGAAAGTACTCTTCCAAGCGTTGCAGCTGATAATATCTTAAAAATTGTATCAGAAAAAAAAGATTGTGTTGTGGCAACTACTGCATGGTACGACAGATTGGATGAAGTAAAACAAGCTGTTTTAGAAAATAAAACACGATTGATTTATGCGAATAATTATTCTATAGGTGCAGCATTATACGAAAAAATTGTTGAATTTTCATCTAAACTTTTTAATAAAGTAGAAGATTATGATGTTTGGGGACATGAAATTCACCATAGAAATAAAATGGAATCACCATCTGGAACAGCAAAAAATTTAGAAAAAATTTTGTTAAAAAATATAGATAGAAAAACAAAAGTTTTTGAGAATGCTTTTATAGATAGAAAGCCAAAGCCAGAAGAATTACATTTTTCTTCTACTCGTGCAGGATATAATAATTTCGCACATACTGTTGCTTTTGATTCTGAAGCACAAGTGGTTGAAATGAAGCATATTTCAAAAACAAGAGACGCTTTTTCTATAGATACGGTAAAAGCAGGAGAATGGTTACTAAAGCAAAAACCTGGAATATATACTATGGAAGATTTTTTATCTGATATATTGCAAAATTAAAATTATTATTTAACAAAAAAATTTATGACAAATATAGCAAATACAACAAATTTAGATTTAACAGGAACATTTACAGCAATTATTACACCATTTACAAAAGATGGAAAAAATATTGATTATGATGCTTTTGAAAATTTAATTGAAGAACAAATTTCTGCAGGAATTGATGGAATTGTCGTTGCAGGAACAACTGGAGAAAGTCCAACATTAACATGGCAAGAAAATGATGAGCTTATTAAAAGAGCTGTACAATGTGTGAATAAAAGATGTTTGGTTGTTGCAGGTACAGGTTCAAACTGTACTCGTGAAGCAGTTGAGCATTCAGTTGAGGCCGAAGAAAATGGTGCAGATGCACTTTTGGTTGTTACTCCGTATTATAATAAACCAACTCAAAATGGAATTTATGATTATTTTGCTCAAATTAATGAAGCCGTAAATATTCCAATTATTGTGTATAATATCGCAGGAAGGTGTGGGGTAAATATTGAAACTCAAACTCTTTTGCGAATGCGAAATGATTTAAAAAATATTAAAGCTGTAAAAGAAGCAAGTGGTAGCTTTTCGCAAGCTCAAGAGGTTCGGGAAATGTTGGGTGAAGATTTTCCTATTTTATGTGGTGAAGAAAGTTTGACCTATAAATTGATAAAAGAAAAATGTGGAAACGGTGTTGTTTCTGTAATGGCAAATTCTCATCCTGCAGAAATTAAAAAATTGGTAGAATTGGGACGAGCAGGAAACTTTGAAGAAGGTGATGTTTTGCAAGCAGAATTATTAGAAAAAATGAATGCATGTTTTCTAGAAACAAACCCAATTCCAATCAAAACACTTTTGGCAAAAATGGGAAAATGTAATTTAGTGTTTCGGTCGCCGTTGGTAGAAATGGAAGAAAAAAATTCAGAACAATTATTTGCAGCATTTAATATATAAAATTTATGAAATATTTAGGAAATTCACCAGAAAATTTATTCCAACGAATTAAAAAAGCGGTAAGAGATTATGAAAGTATTCATGGAAAAGGGTCGAGTCTTAATATAGCAGTTGGAGAACCTGATACATGTCCGCCAGAAACAGTGCGAAAAATTGTTTCAAAGAATGTTTTGAAGTCGGATAATTCGATTCATACATATTGGGATAATAGAGACCCTGGAAATTTTTGTAGAAATTTTGTTTTACAGGCAACAGGGCTTGATATTAATAAGCACGAAAATATTTCATCGTTGGTTTTACCAGGAGAAAAAGCTATGATTGGGTTGTTGCCAATTGCATGTGGTGCGAATATAGAGGGTTCTGATTCGAAAAATTCAGGATTTATTAAAACATCTCCAGCGTATGATTTAGTGGGGCAATGGGCTGATTATTTAGGAGAAGAGTCTTTTGCATGGCCGTTGTATTCGTCTGAGAATTTCGCATTAAATATAAAAAATCTTCCGAAGACAGATAAAAAGCCAAAAATGATTATTACGGTAAAGCCGGGAAATCCATGTCCAGCAGGAGCATCGCGAGAAGATTGGAAAAGTGTAATTGAATATTGTATTCAGCATAATATTCGTCTTGTGAATGATGGGGCTTATACTTCTTTAACGCATGAAAGTCATACTCCGCTGTGCGAAGTGGCAAAAGATTATCCACAATTAGATTGGATAGAATATTTTTCTATTTCAAAGGCTATTTCTGCGTGTGGGTGGCGACTTGGGGCAGCAATTGGAAGTCCCGATTTTATTTCAGAGCTTACAAAAATTAAAGGAAATGCTGATTCTGGTCCATTTGGTCCTGCATTGGTTGGGTGTGAAGAATATTTTGGGTTGCCAGAATCAAAAAGAGAAATGAAAGAAATTCAAGAAATGTATAAACGACGGCTAGAGATTGCATTGCCAATTTTTGCAGAAGCAGGATTTGAGTTAGCGTGTCCAGTTGATGCAGGTTTTTTTATGCTATTTCATTGCCCTAAAAAATTGAATGGTGAAAATATTGCAAATTCAGAAGAATTTAATACTATCATGATTAATAATTATGGATTGGTTGGTGTTCCGTTTACCGGTGCTGATGTGAATGGAAAGCCTGAGCAATTTATTCGATATTCTGTGTGTTCAGATTTTGAAAATATAAAGAATCAGGAACGAGTAAAAAACACTTTAGAAAAAATTAAAATTGAATACTAGAGGAAGTAATAAATTTGTAAATTATTTGCAAATTCCTTGATTATATAATAAGTTTCTGATACAATAATATGAATTATTGTAATTTTATAACAAAATATGAGTAAAAACTTTAAAGATGATAAAAACTTACCATCATCATTAATTGAATTTTCTGTTGAAAATTTTGGATGTTTTCGAGATAGAACAACTTTTTCTATGAGAACACAAAGAGGAGCAAGAAATAGTTTTTTAGTTGAAAAAACAGATGATATGCTTTTGACTACATCAATAATTTATGGTGCAAATGCAAGCGGAAAATCAACTTTAATACAAGCTATTGAATTTGTTAAGAATAAAATTCTTTTATCATCAAGTCCAGATAGAACAAATAAAATAGCATTTTCTCCATTTTTATTGCAAAAAGATTGCATAGAAAAACCAAGCTATTTTGAGATTATTTTTTCTACAAATGGAGTTGTATATGAATATAATTTTTCAATATCATCAGATCATACAATTGTTTCAGAAAATTTAATTGCAGTAAAAAAAACGACAGAAGAAGATATTTTTATACGAAAAAATAATTTATTTACCAATTGTAAGGGGGAGTTTGATGACTCCTCTTTACAAAAAAAAACAAAAGATAATGCATTATTTTTATCTGTTTGCAATCAATGGAATAATAAGGAAGCAGAAAAAATTTTTACTTTTTTTCAAAAAAATATAAATTTCATAGATAGTCATAATACTATGGGAGTTAGTAGCTTTACTCAAGAGATGATAAGAAATAGCATTGATAATAAAAAAAGCATATTAGAAATTATACAAAAATTTGATTTTGCAATTGAAGATTTTATTGAAAAAGAGAAAGTGATCCCACTTTCCAGCTTGCCTATTTCTGTTCAAGAAATGTTTGAAAAAAATCATAATATATCTGGCAATGAAACTGTAAAAGAGGTTTCTTTTCATTTTACTCATAAATCATTTGATAGCAATAATGATAATGAGGGTGATATTGAAATTCCTATGAGAAATCAATCTGGTGGAACAAAAAAATTATTTGAAGAATTGGGTCCTATTATTGATACTTTGCAACATGGGAAAATTCTTATTTTTGATGAATTAAATACTTGCTTTCATCCAAAAATTTTAAAAGCAATAGTCGATTTGTTTCATGATAAAGAGGCAAATCCGCATAATGCACAGTTAATTTTTACGACGCATGAAACAAGTCTTTTAGCATATGCAAAAGATGAAATTGACAGAGATGCATTTTGGTTTACCGAAAGAGACGCATATGGTCGAGCAAGTTTATTTTCTTTATCAGAATTTAAAGAAAGAAAAGATAGTGCTAATATTGATAAAAAATATTTAGAAGGTCGATATGGTGCAGTTCCTTTTATCGCATATAATTTATGAGTAGAATTAGAAAACCTACTGGAAGAAGAGAACAAAAAATAAAATAAGAACAATAAAACTAACTAAAAAACTTTAACGTATAAAAAAATGAATAACAGACTATTACCAATAGCACCAAAAACACTTTTAGAGATATCTGAAAATTTTGGTACACCAGTGTGGGTAACCGACGAAAAAACAATAAAAAATAAATGTGTAGAAATGATTGATGCTTTTTCAAATATCAATATAAAAATATTTTACGCAATGAAGGCGAATTATAATCCACATTATGTAAAAATTATAAAAGATGCTGGAATTTATGGAATAGATGCAGTTTCACCAAATGAAGTAAAAATGGCTCTTTCTTTGGGATATACGCCAGAGCAAATTATTTTTACGCCAAGTAACCCAACAAATGAAGAGATAAAATTTGTGGGTGAACAAAATATTTTACAAAATTTAGGAAGTTTATCT
>CAZDZQ010000013.1:0-21255 GCA_964509985.1 uncultured Candidatus Peribacteria bacterium | reverse complement strand
CTCTATTTTGAAAACTTATTTTCAGAAGAAAATGCATTACAAAATTTTGTGATGAAAATGAACGGACAAGCAGAAATTTTTTATCGACCAAAAACAATAGAAAAAAAAGAAGTTGAGAGAAATTTTAAGCGAAAAATTATTGAGAAAAAAAGATATACACAAGACAAAATTTTCTTCCATCTCCCAATGACCTTAAACCGTGGAGCAGGACAACCACGAAATTTTGCCTTTAATGAAACCGTAAACGAATTTCTCGCCGAAAATGCCGAACAAGTAAATATACTCGGAATAGACCGAGGAGAAAAACATTTGGCGTATTATTCTGTAATTACACCACAAGGAAAAATTTTAGATTCTGGAAGTTTGAATAATCCCACAGGAAAAAAAGACTATCATTTGGAACTCGAACAACGAGCAGAAAAACGAAAAAAAGAACGACAAGATTGGCAAGAAGTTTCTGATATTAAAAATTTAAAATCAGGATATATTTCTCAAGTAGTGCATAAAATCGCTAGTTTAGCGATTGAACACAATGCCATTATTGTGTTTGAAGATTTGAATATGCGATTTAAACAAATTCGCGGAGGAATAGAAAAATCAGCCTATCAACAACTAGAAAAAGCCTTAATTGATAAATTTAACTTTTTAGCCGATAAACAAAAAAATCCTGATGAATTGGGAGGCGTTTTGAAAGCCTATCAACTTGCCGCACCAGTAGAAGCTTTTAAAGATATGGGAAAGCAAACAGGAATAATCTTTTATACAACAGCGAGTTATACATCAAAAATTGATCCTATCACAGGTTGGCGACCAAATGTATATTTGAAGTATACAAACATCAAAAATACTCAAAAACTCTTACAAGAAAAACTTGATGAAATTTTTTGGAATGTAGAAAAAAACAGATTTGAATTTGTATATACATATGGAGAAAAACAATGGCGAGTTTGTTCAAACATAGAGAGATGGAGCGGGTTTAGAAATTCTGAGAAAAATAATCAATGGGATTATAAAAAATATCTAAGTGAGGGAGCAGGAAGTCTTACGAAAAAATTACAAGAATTATTGAATTTAGAAAATGTAGATATTTCAGAAAATATTTTAGATCAAATCTGTAAAATAGATTCTAAAAATTTATTGGAAGGTGTTGTGAAGTATTTTAAATTAATTTGCCAAATCCGAAATACTAACGGTGATTTAGATACAAAAATTAGAAATCTAAAAGAATCAGAAAATTTTGATACAAAAAATCCCGAACACGAAAAAATGATGTTTGATGAAGATTTTATTCTTTCACCAGTAGAACCATTTTTTGATAGCCGAATTCCAGAAAAATTTGGCAAAAATCTCCCAAAAAATGGAGATGATAATGGAGCGTATAATATCGCGAGAAAAGGGATTATTACGCTGGAGAGAATCAAAAAGTTTTATGAATTATCAAAAGAAGAACAAGAAAAGAAAAAATCTCCGGAATTATTTGTGAGTAATCAAGAATGGGATGAGTTTGTGGTGGGAAATAATTTTTAAAAACTTATGACTAAAAAAGAAACTAAAATCGCTCTCTTTGAAAAAAAGGAAATCCGAAAAATTTGGGATGAAAAAGAAAAACTTTGGTATTTTTCTGTGGTAGATGTAGTTGGTGCTTTGACGGACTCTGTAAATCCTACAGATTATTTAAAAAAGATTAGAAAACGAGATGAAGAACTTAAAAACTACATAGGGACAAATTGTCCCCAGGTAGAAATGACTACTTTTTCTGGGAAAAAAAGAAAAACATTGGCAGGAAGTACAGAACATATTTTGCGAATTATCCAATCAATCCCATCACCCAAAGCAGAACCATTTAAAAGATGGCTGGCAAAAATAGGATACGAACGCATAGAAGAAATAGAAAATCCAGAACTTGCACAAGAGAGAATGAAAAAACTTTATGAGCAAAAAGGATATTCGCAAAGCTGGATAGATAAACGATTGCGAGGAATTGCTATTCGGCAAAATCTTACTGATAAGTGGAAGGAACGAGGTATTACAGAGCATAGAGATTATGCGATTTTAACCGCAGAAATAAGCAAAGCGACTTTTGGTATGACGCCAAGTGAATATAAAAAACACAAAAATCTACCAGAAAAATCAAAGGCAAATTTACGGGACAATATGACCGATTTAGAGCTGATTTTTACGATGTTAGGCGAACGAGTAACCACAGAAATTTCTGAAAATGAAAAACCAACAGGATTAATAGAAAATAAAAAAGTAGCGAAAAGAGGTGGGAATGTTGCTGGGAATGCACGGAAAGAAACGGAGAAAGAAATTGGGAGAAGTGTTATTTCTGAGAAGAATTTTTTGGAGGGTGGGGATGATAGGTTGTTGGAGTAGGGTGTATGATTAGTTTTGTAAGGGATTATTACGCTGGAAAGGATCAAGAAGTTTTATGAATTATCAAAAGAAGAGCAAGAAAAGAAAAAATCTCCGGAATTATTTGTGAGCAATCAGGAGTGGGATGAGTTTGTATGAGGTAATTACATCTTTCTTGATTGGAAAATTGACTTATTTTAAGAAACTGTGTAGAGTTGGTTTGCGAGAGATTTTAAGAAGGCATACTTAATTATACAGAAGGAGTAAGTAAAGAAATGACTTGGTTTCTCTATTTTTAAAAAAGAAAAATCTATAATCAAACGAATCATAAAAAAATATAATTATTAACGCATGGAAAGCACTGTTATTAAAAATGAAGAATTTCTAAAGTCAATCTCTCAGTACTTTATGGATTTTTTAGATACTGATTTTAAAAAAAGTAGAATTCCAAAGCGAAATACTATTACAAAGATAAAAAATAAAGTTTCAATAGGTATTGATTTTGAAAAATATCCAAAGCTAAAAAACAAATTATTTGCTTCTTTATATAATGGGTTTTCTAAAGAAACATTGTCTGTTAAAAAAGGAGAATATGTAAAAAATATACCGCCTCATTTAATAAGTTTATTAGAAAAAAAAATAAACAATTTAACAGAAAAAGATCTAAAATTTGTATATGAATCTTTTAGAAAAGATTTACCTATTTTGATGAGAGACAATAAACAAAATTATGATATTTTTGTAGAAAAATCATTGCTTGTTGCAGAGAAGACAATTAAAAAGCATCTTATATTACCATTTCTAACTGATTTAGATGCTCCTTTAGAAAATATGGGCTTAGCAGGAGTAAAAAGTAAATATCAATTAGAGATTGATATTACAGGCTTAATTCTTTCTATTTGTGAGAATAAATTAAAAGAAGAACTTAAGTTTTTCTTTATAGAGCAACAAAAACAAGAATCAAAAAATATTGAGATTGTTTTTCCAGAATTTTTAAATTTAAAAAAAATAATTGATATGTTATTTTCATTTTTTAAAAATGTTTCAATAAATGATGCTTTTTTAGATATTTATAAGATACATAGCAATATTCGTTTATTAGATAAGGTTGAATCATATTTATATTTTTATGATATATCAACTTCAAAAGGATCCTTTCCTGTTTTTTATATTCCAGTTTCAATATCTAAGGATGAAAAAGATACTACTTTTTCAATACAATTTGATAAAAGGTTGTTTATTAATACAAAAGCAATTGATTTTGCAGTACAAGAATTTAATCAAGAGAATGAAACATCTGCCTCATTAAAAAATGCATTTGATAGAATTCTTTATTTATCAGACATTGAAAATGCAGAAAATAAAATCAATTCTATATTAGAAATTTTATATAATTTTTTTGGTTTTAATAAATCACTTACTCGTGATAATCAAGATATTCAAGTTATTGAAAATATATCTACATCCTTATCGAATAAATGCTCTTTATATCTTTTTGATAAAGCAGATGAAGCATTAATAAATGATTATGAAGAAATTTTAAATGATACAGATAGTAATATTACAAAAACTTTTTCAGAATTAATAAATGGGTTTATTATGGATAATCCAAAACCATATATGAAAGAAGTTACAGATGAATGGGATGAAAATTCAATTAAAAATAAGTTAGTGCGACAAAGTCCTATTCCTTTAAATGATGAACAAAAGCAAATATTAATAGCATTAAATAAAGATAAATGTAAATTTATTACAATCGAGGGACCTCCTGGTACTGGTAAAAGTCATACTATTACTGCGATTATCTGCCAAGCATTGATGTATAAAAAATCAGTATTGGTTCTTTCTGATAAACCTGAAGCTTTAGATGTTGTAGAAGATAAAATTTCTAGTACTTTAAATAAAGTTCGTCAAGATGAATCTTTTCAAAACCCTATATTGAGATTAGGAAAAACAGGAAATAAATTTTATAAAATAGTTCAATCTCAGTCATTAGAAAAGATTAAAGAGCATTTTCTTTCATATAAAAAATTAAAAGAAACTTTAGATGTAAATAGGGCTGAAAAGATTGAATATCTTAAAAATCAAATAGATGAAAATATTGAATATTATAAAAATATAAACATAGAAGAAGTTAAATCATATTTTGAAAATGAAAAAAAATTTAACAATATAGAGTGGATCGATTCATTAGATAATTTAGAGTATTTAAATGAAAGCTTTATTAAGATTAAAAATCTTATAGAGCACCTAAAAAACTATAAAGGATATGATTTTCCAATTTCATTTGCAAAACAAGAAAATATTGAAATTATCAATCAATCTAAAGATTTTTACTTTAACGTTTTAAATCTAAAAAATAATATTCATAATTTTTTTAATATTTTACCCACTCTGTCAGATTATAATTCACTATTAGTGAAAATTTCTCAAAGGTTAAATATTGTAAATGAAATTAATGCAATTTTTATTGATTTAAAGTCAGGAAATTTAAAAAATTTAAAAGATTGTATAATTGCTAATCAAACTTTAGAAAAATATAAAATAAAATTAATAGAAATATTAAGTGAAATAAAATTATTAATTGAAAATAAAAACAAATTAAGGGAAGAGTTAAATTTAAATTTAAAATCAATAAAGCAGGATACTGACTATTTACTAAAAAATAATATAGTTTTAGATTATTGTAGTGCAAATAATAATCCTGCTAAAGCTTTATTACTAAATATAAATAGCGATTTAGAGAATATAAAAGAAACATTAACAATCCATCTTAATAACTTTAATATTTTTTCTGATAAAAAACTTATTGAATCACAAAATACGCTAAAATCGATTGATCTCTTTCTTGAATTTAATCAAAAAAATGAAGCTTTTATTCAAGAAATAAATATTGATGATTCTTGCTTTATAGTAAGTAATATATCTCAAGAATTGAATTTTTCTGAATATCAAAAAGAATTAGATTTTATTCAAAATATAAATAATTTAAGAAAAAAGAGTTTTCAATATTTTAATAAATTACATAATAATACTGAATTTTTAACAAATTTTAAATTTGAAGATATATCGGTAGAGAATGCAATTAATGCATTAGGAAACTATCTTTTAGAAATAAAAAAAATAAGAAATCCTGTGTTTGGGTATTTATTTAAAAAGAAAAAAATAGATAATTTAAATAAGAAGTTAAAAAGAAGTTTTCCTTATTTAAATACTGAAAATTTTATTAAAAACAGAGAATTAACAGAGGAAGTTAATGAATTTTTTATATTTATTTTTACTAAATTTAAAGATAAAAAAAATAAAGAACAAATATTTATAAAATTATTACATTCTTTAATTGAAATAAATAGTGAGAATTCTTTATATATAAATAAAGAAGAATTATTGGAAAATTTTTTACTTACTATATTGGAATATAAAGAAAAAATTCAAACTGAAGAAATTAAAAAAATTAATATTGAATCTTTTAAACCTACTCTTGATGAATCTGATATAACAAAAAAAATAATAAAAAATATTACACATTTTGATTCCTTAAAAATCTCTTTTTTATTAGAAAATATTAATCAATCTTTTGAAAATATTTCTGAAGTTGAAATTCTTATTTCTAAAATTAATTCTTTACAAAAAGAACTTGAATTATTGAATTTTGTTGAAAATTTTTCTAAAGAAAATCCAAAGATAAAAAAATTAATTGATTTGGATATTGAAAATAGAATATTATCGAATATTACCTGTGCTCTTAATAATTATAATCTTGATTTTATCAATGAATATTTTTCATTTAATAGTCAAGAGAAATTATTAATTGAAAAGTTTTCTAATACTCCTAATGATGCTTATAATGAAGAAATAACCACTATAGAAGATTTGGTTACGGCAGATATGACATATTTTCTTGATAAGAGAATTATAGAGTATACAGATGAATATGCGGGAGAGGTTCAAAATTTAAAAACAATAATTTCTCAAAAACAAAAATTTCCAAAAGCATTATTTCAAAATTTAAAAAAAGCATTCCCTTGTATTTTATCTGGTATTCGTGATTATGCAGAATTTATTCCTTTAGAAAAAGATTTATTTGACATAATTATTATAGATGAAGCATCTCAAGTAAGTATTGCTCAGGCATTACCTGCACTAATAAGAGGCAAACAAATTATCGTATTGGGAGATGAAAAACAATTTTCTAATGTAAAATCTGGGAATGCAAGTAAGTTGTTAAATCAAGAATATAAAAATAATATAAAAAAGAGTTTTATAGAAAATGTTTTAAAAAATAAAGAAGATTCATTTGGCTGGTTATCAAAAGTTACTGAAAATTTTGATATTAAAAATTCAATATTAACTTTTGGGAAATTTATAAGAAATTATGATACTTTATTAAAAAAACATTTTCGTTGTTATCCTGAAATCATTTCATATTCTGATAAATATTTTTATAATAACACTCTTCAATGTATGAAGATAAGAGGAAAGCCCCTTAATGAAGTGATAAAATTTACAGTTTTAGAGGATCAAGAAAAAATTGAAATTTATAATAATACTAACTCTTTTGAAATTGATTACATTATTGAAAAATTAAAAAAATTTAAAGAAGATAATATTATTCAAACAATTGGAATTATTACCCCTCATACAGATCAAGTTCAATTGATTATAAATAGAATAGATGAAATACCTGAAAAATCATGGTTATACGGAAGATGTAAATTAAAAATAATGACATTTGATGCTTGTCAAGGAGAAGAAAGAGATTATATTTTTTATTCAATGGTTGCGAATAAAGAAAAAGATGCATTAAGATATATATTTCCAGTTCGATTTGATGAAGAAAAAAATAATGTAAAAGCTCAAAGGCTTAATGTTGGATTTAGTCGAGCAAAAGAATGTATTCACTTTGTATTGAGTAAGGAACCTGAAGAGTTTTCAGGGGAAATACGAAATGCCTTGATTCATTATAAGGGAGAGTTAGAAAACATCTCAAAAAAACAAATTGGAAATACTGATCCGAATTCTCCAATGGAGAAAAAAATTCAGCAATATTTTTATTCAACAGAGTTTTATAAAAATAATAAAAAATCTATCGAATTTATTCCTCAATTTGATATTGGTAAATATTTGAAACAACTAGATAGAAACTATCATCACCCTCATTATAAAGTTGATTTTTTACTGCAATTTAACAATAAAAAAATTGTAATTGAATATGATGGATTTAAAGAGCATTTTGAAAATTTAGAAGAAGTAAATAATACTAATTATTCTTCTTATATGAAAGAAGAAGATATTTATCGTCAAAAAGTATTAGAAGGCTATGGATATAAATTTTTAAGAATTAATAAATTTAATTTAGGAAAAAATCCTATCGAAATATTAAATAACAGATTGGAAAATCTGCTAAAAAAAAAGTCAAAAAATCTGTACTAGAAATCATTCATAATGAAATAAATTTATTAAGAATTGGGGAAAATAGAACTTGCAATAACTGTAATCAAATATTTGACTCAAAAATTTTTCCATTTAAATCTATTCCACATTGTGTTGATTGTTATGAGCAAATTCATAATAAAACACTTCATTCTTTTCGAAAAAAAAATAACATTCAAAAAATCCATCCATTTTTAAAATTAAAAAACTTAAGAATATGCCCAAAATGTAATAAAAAAATGATATTAAGGAATGGAAAATTTGGTAAATTTTATGGATGTAGTAATTTCCCTTATTGCAGAGGAACTATGAAATATTAATTTTAAATATTAAACAAAAAATAATAATTTACACCAAACTATATGACCTCAACTCTTCAAAAAATCATCAGCTACAACACCCCAGATGGAAAATTTGCGGTTTCTCTTTACGCAAAAGATGAGACTATTTGGATGAATTAAAATTAAATAGTGGAACTTTTTGACAACTCTTCGAGGAAGATAACCAAAAAAGACCTCCCAGAGTTGCGCTTGAATCAGAGGCAGTGGAGGGGGCGAATTGTAAAAATATTGTAATAAATTAAAAAAAATATATCAAAACTCTAAAAAAAGTATAAGCCCTTTGTTTCTTTCAAGAAATAAAGAAATAAAGGATTTCTACTTTTGTAGATCAATCAACTCGTGAAAGATTTTTTTATAGAGTTTCAAAAAAAGATATTTACCTTGTTTTTCAAAACAGGCTTTTTTTGGTGTTTACTAAGATTTAGACAGGCTCAATCACTGTAAATTACTGATTTATTTTTATTTCAATTTTTGTTAAATTTTACTTATAAAAAATTTACTTATTCTTATGCGATATAATCAAATAAATACACAAATGCGACAAAATCCACAAAAAAAACAATGGTGGAAATTAATTGTTTGGGCCGTTGTAATTATTGGAGGATATTTTTTTTATAATAATATTCAATATAATAATGCAATAAATGAAAGTGTTGTAAGTTCTAAAAACATTGGAGAAGCATCTGAAGTTGATATGACTTTTGTTATTTTTTCTGGGGATTCACCAACTAAAATTGCAAATGCTTTAAAAGAGCAAAATTTAATTTCATCTTCTGAGTATTTTTTAAAATATTTAAAAGAAAATAATTTAGATTCTAAGTTATATGCAGGAAATTATGAACTAAAAAATACAATGACATTATCAGAAATTGCAAAAATTGTTACAACCAAGGCAGAATTTGTAAAAATATTAGTTCCAGAAGGATTAACAATCTCAGAAATGGATGCACGCTTTGCAAAGAATAATATTTTTGAAGCAGGTGATTTTGAAAATTGTGTATTGAAAACATGCGATTTCTCATCTTTTGATTTTATTGCAGATTTTACTGTTTTAAGTAAACGAGAATATTTGGAGGGATATTTTTTTCCGGCAACATATAAAATAAGAGAATCGGAATTGACTCCTCAAAAATTAGCAAATGAGATGTTGAAAGCGTTTAAAATAAGAGCAATTAATTTGGGAATATTAAATGGAAAAAATGGCAAAACTTTGCAAGAAATTGTAACAATGGCATCTATTATTGAAAAAGAATCAAGCACGCATTCTGGAGAAGAGCCGAATATGATTTCAGGAATTTTATGGAATAGAATAGATAAAAAAATTCCATTGGGTGCAGATGCTACAATTCGTTATGCTTTGCAAAAAGATTCTTCGGCACTTACGCATTCTGATTTATCGGCAGATAATAAATTTAATACACGCTTATATAAAGGTTTGCCACCTCATGCCATTGCAAATGCAGGAGAAGATTCGTTGAAATCTGCAGGAAATCCTACCAATACTAAATTTTTGTTTTATCTTCATGACAAAACAAAAAAAATTCATTATGCTGTAACCAATACGCAACATGAAAATAATAAAAAAACCTTTTGTGGAGGAAGTTGCGAATAGTTTTTTATTTAATAAATATATTATGAATATAGATGTAATAAATCATTTCTTTTTGTATTATGCAATTTTTTCAATAGTTTTTTCTTTTGTTTTTCTTACATTTCTAGAAAAATCGGATAAAAAGATAATTAAAAAACATGTAAAAAAGAGAAAGTCTATTTTTACATTTTTGGCTTTTTTGTCATTGCTTCTTTTATGGGCTGGTTTAGAAAAAGCATTTTTAGAAACTACCATTTCTATTTTGTGGTATATTCATATTTCTTTATTTTTTGGATATTTTATATTTTCTGTTTTTAAATATTCAGAAGATAAAAAAAGAATTGAACAAGCCGAAGCACGAAGGTTGCGAAGAAATAATAAAAAATAGAAAATTTAAGATAATTATATGAATACATTTGGAAAAAATTTTAGAGTAACAACATTTGGAGAAAGTCATGGAGTTGCTCTTGGGGCTGTTATTGATGGATGTCCTTCAGGACTTGAAATATCAGTTGAAGAAATTCAAGAAGAATTAAACAGAAGAAAACCAGGGCAAAGTGCAATGGCAACACCTCGAGTGGAAAAAGACCAAGTCGAAATTTTGTCTGGAGTATTTGAGGGAAAAACAATTGGAACACCGATTGCTTGCATTGTTCGAAATCAAAATCAGGCTTCAAAAGATTATGATTTTTTAAAAAAAACATTTCGACCAGGTCATGCCGATGAAGGTTGGTATTATAAATATGAACACAGAGACCATAGAGGAGGTGGGCGAAGTTCTGGACGAGAAACTTTGGCTCGAGTTATAGGGGGATCATTTGCAAAAAAAATTCTTAAAAAAAAATAATGGCACAAAAATAATTGCTCATGTTTCAGAATTGGCAGGTGTTAAAAGTTGTGATATTACCAGTGAAAATTTTGATATTTTAGAAATTGAAAAAAATCCTGTGAGATGTGGAGATAAAAATTCTGCTGAAAAAATGATAAAAGCTGTTTTAAATGCAAAAAGAAATAGTGAAAGTGTGGGAGGGGAAATTACAATTATTATCAAAAATTGTGCAAAATATTTAGGAACGCCTGTTTTTGGAAAAGTAGAAGCAGAACTTGCAAGAGGAATTATGTCGTGTGGAGCTGTGCGAAGTTTTGAATATGGAATTGGAAAAAATGCAAAATCTCAAGTTGGTTCTGTTCAAAATACACGAAAAGAAGGGATTTCTGGAGGGTTAACAACTGGTGATGATATAATCATAAAAGTTTCGGTGAAACCAACTCCATCTATTTCTCAAAAACAAATTGCAAAAACTCCAAATGGAATTATTAAAGATTTTGTTATTGGTGGGCGACATGATCCAACTATTCCACCACGGCTTGTTCCTGTTTTAGAAAGCATGGTTGCTATGACTTTAGCAGATTTTTTATTGGAACCAGTGGATAGAATGAATCAAATTTTTCGATAAATGCTAAATTATTATAAAAATATTTTTAATTAATAAATTAATACATGTCATTTCTTACCCCCAAACACGCAACAAACTTTTTACCAGAAGCATATGATAGCTTTGCAAAAGATTTTTCGTCTACAAGACATTATCAGTGGAAAGAATTTGAAAGACTTTCTGCTGGTTTAATAGGTCAAAAAAATATTGAAAATAAATATATTTTAGATTTAGGATGTGGAAATGGAAGGTTGAATAAATTTTTACGAAATGAAAATTCTCAAGATATTGATTTTACTGGAAACTATATTGGATTTGATATTTCAAAAGAATTATTGGAAGAAGCAAAAAACAATAATAAAAATAATAGAGAGAAGATAATAGATAAAAAAACAGAATTTATAGAAGCTGGATTTTTAGATTTTCCAAAATATTTACCCTCAGAATCAAAAAACAATATTTTACAAATTTGGGCAGTAGCAAGTTTTCATCATTTATCAAAAATTTCTGAACGACAAAAAACAATAAAAAATATTTATAATGCATTAGAAGACGGTGGAGAATTTGTATTTACAGTTTGGAATTTATGGGAGCAAGCAAAATATGAACCACAAAAAAAAGAAGCATTTTGGAGAAGTGTATATAATCCATTTTGGAATAAGCGAGATTTTATAATTCCATTTGGTAAAAAAAAAGTAAAAAGATATTATTATAGTTTTGAAATTACAGAACTTCACAATCTTTTAAAAGAAGCAGGTTTTGAAATTGCAGATAGTTTTTTAAGTGATAAAAAACAAAATATTTGTATTAGAGCAAAAAAACCAAATAAAAGTAAAAATAATAATATAAATAATAAATTTATTTGTAAAAATATAACTTTTCATAAAACAACTATTGAAAAAGTTATAGAAAATATTGATTTTTGGATAAATAAAAATAGTAATAATAAAAATTCTAAAACTATAAAAACAATAGTAACTCCAAATCCAGAAATGATAATGGAATGTAAAAAAAATAAAAAATTTTGTAATATTTTACAAAATGCAGATATTTCATTACCAGATGGAAATGGTATTTTATGGGCAAGTGGATTAGATTTTTTGCAACATAAGCCTTTGTTTTGGAAATATTTAATAGGTATTTTTATGCTTATTTGGTTCGCAGTAAATAAAAAAACGTATCCTAGTAAGATAAAAAATACACTTTGTGGAAGTGATTTATTTAGAGAATATATAGAAAAAAAAGATAATAAGAATATATTTTTATTGGGTGGTGCAGAAAATAGTGCAAAATTTATACAAAATAAGTATTCTAAAACTATTTCAGATTTTTATGATAAAAAAGTAACACTTAATTTATCATCTGAAGAAAATAAAGAATTATTAGAAAAAATTAAAATATCAAAAGCTGAAATTTTATTTGTAGCTTTGGGGGCACCAAAACAAGAAATGTGGATAGACCAAAATAAAGAATTTTTAGAAAAGAATACTGATATTAAAGTTTGTATTGGTGTTGGTGGAAGTTTTGATTTTATGAGTGGTAAACAAACACGTGCACCTAAAATTTTTCAAAAACTAGGGTTAGAGTGGTTGTATAGAGCATTTAAAGAACCATCTCGTTTTAATAGAATTTGGACAGCTACTGGAAAATTTGTTAACTATGTATTAACAAAATAAAATAATAATTATTTTTTTTTAAATAAAAAAAATATCTTTCATATAATTATAAAAGATATTTTTGCTTAAAAGTTACGATGGTGGGTGATGAGAGATTCGAACTCCCGACCTCCTGGGTGTAAACCAGATGCTCTAGCCAACTGAGCTAATCACCCAAAGTATATCTAATATATATTCAATAATACAAACTTTAAGCTGATAAATCTTACACAATTATACCGTTTTGAGTCAATATATTTTTCAAGTTTTTTTCAAATACTTCTTCAGAAAATTTTTCACTTTGAGTTTTATATATATTTTTATCTGAAATTATTTTACTATTATTTATTTCTAATATTTCAAATTTTTCTATTGCTTCTTGCAAATCTTTAGGCGTTTGTTTTTCAAAACTTATACCTGTTTTTTGAGTTTCTGTATTTAAAATAGTTTCTGTTACTCCTCCTTTATTGTAAAAAATTACTGGTTTTCCGCATGCATTTGCTTCTACGGGAGTAATTCCAAAGTCTTCCAATCCTGGAAAAATAAATGCTTTGCAATTTTGCATATGACTGGTAACCACTTCGTCTGATTGTTTTCCTAAAAATATAATATTTGAATTATTTTCAGATAATTTTTCGAGTTCTATTTTTTGGCTTCCGTCTCCAATAATTATAAGTTTTTTTTCTGGCATGTTTTGAAAAGCTTTTACTGCAAGTTTTATAGATTTAAATGGTTCTATCATGCTTACAATAAAATAAAAATTATTATTTAAATTTTTATCAAAACTATTATTTTCTAATTTTTTATTATTTTTATTAAATCTGTTTATATTTACAGGAGGGTATAACACTGTTGAGTCTTTTCTCCAAAATTTTTCTATTCGTTTTGCTGTTGTTTTAGAATTTGCACAAATTATATCAGCTCTATCTCTAGCACAATAATCCCAAATTCGTAAATTTTTAAGAGTTGTCCACAAAAATGGAGTAAGAATTTTTTTCCAACCTTTTAATTTTTCTTTTTGGTATTGGTGTGTGTAATCCCATGCATATCGCATTGGTGCATGTATATAAGACAAATGAAATACATTTGTTGAAGTTATTATTCCATGTGCAAATGCGCTAGAAGAAGAAATAACTAAGTCATATTCATCAAAATTAAAATTTTCTATAGCTTGTGGAAATTTTGAAATTAAAAACTGTTTTGGAATTCCTAAATCAGTATATTTTTGCAAAAAAGAAGTTTTTACTTTATTGGCAGGAAAAAATTTTCCACATTTTTTTTCATCATAAAACATGGTGTAAATATCAGCTTGAGGAAAAATTTTATATATTTGTTCTACCACTCGTTCGGCTCCTCCCATTTTTATTAGTAATTCTGCAACAATTGCAACTTTTAGTTCTGATATTTTTTTCATGAGATTGTTTTTTATTTTAAATTTTTTTTCCATAGTATATCATGATTTTTAAATAAGTATGAAGAATTAGATAAATATTTTACACTTTGTTTTACTTATTATAAAAACAATGCTATAATACTTGTAGTTTTATTAAAAATAAATAATTTTTTATGCGAAGTCCAAATCCCGATATAAATTCTAAAAATTCTGAAGATTCTGAAGATTTTAAAGACCCTAATTTTAATAAATTTTTAAATATTAATAAATTAAAACTTAAAGAACTTTCAAAAAAAAGTTTGCACTTGGCTTATGAATTTTATAAAAAAAATATTGGAAGACTTAATAAAAAAATAAATAAACCAGGTTATAAAGAATTATCACCAATTCTACAGGAAAAAAGAAAACGTTTAATTTCAAATTATTCAATAATACCGCAGAGCCCTGAATTAAAACAAAGACTTCAGGAGATTTTTAATATTAAAGTAACAGAAATATTAAATGATATTATTAAAAATAATATTAAAATGCTTGTACTTACGGAAAAAACTTCTATTTTATTTAAAAAAGCATTTAGAGATATGTTAAATGCAAATGGATTAAATCATATAAAAATAGTTTCATTAGACCCTGGTCATTTACAGACTCAGCGTCAATTAAATTCTTTGCAAGAAATACAAAATTCTTACAGGGGAGGGAATGTTATGATTTTTGATGAACTTATCCAATATGGAAGAGCTACAGGTGGAGTTTCAAATGCATTGAGAGAGCAGGGGATTTCTCCGCATAATATTAAAATATCTTCTTTTGTAGAATATGAAAAAGATTCAATGGAAGATATTGATATAATAAAGCATACTATTTATGCAGAATCTCAAAATTATTTTAAAGCATTTTCTAAAATTGATAGAGATGCATATTTGAAAGGAGACAGACAAGATATTAATTTAGAAATTTTTTTGGAAAATTTATCGGAAACATCTCCATCAGGATATGCTATGAAAAATTATGCTGGTACTATTGCAGATTTAAGTCAAATGTTTAAAATGGCTGTAAATTCTAACCCTTAAAACATATTATTTAAATTTGGTATTTGAGGCGTTGATGGTAGTGCAGAAGTTTCTTGAGTTTTAGTATTTTGAGTAATGGCCACTTCTGTTGTTAAAAGCATACTTGAAACAGAAATTGCATTTTGTAAAGCAGATCGTGTTACTTTTTTTGGGTCAATAATTCCAGATTCTACTAAATTTTCTACTTTTTCAGATATAATATTGAAACCTATATCTTCTATTTTTGAAGCAGTGTCAGTAAAATTTTGAATTTTGTTGATAACAATATCTCCATTTAAACCAGCATTTTCTGCAATTTGTTTAATGGGGGCAAGCAAAGCATTTTGAACAATTTTCATTCCGGTTATTTCATCTGAATGCATATTATTTTCTGTTTTGCAGTAATTGATAAAATCTTGCATTTTTTCAGAAATTTTAAAAAGAGCGGTTCCTCCTCCTGCAACAATTCCTTCTTCTATTGCTGATTTCGTTGCAGAAATAGCATCTTCAATTCTGTATTTTTTTTCTTTTAATTCAATTTCTGTTGCAGCTCCTACTTGTAAAATAGCAACTCCTCCTGAAAGCTTGGCAATTCGTTCGGCAAATCCATCTTTTTCATAGTCCGATTTTGTATTATCTAAAAGAGTTTCAATATTTTTAATTCTCGTATTGATATTTTCTGAATTTCCAAATCCTCCAATAATTTTAGTATCATCTTTCGAAACTATTATTTTTTTTGCTCTTCCTAAATTTTCAATATTAGCATTTTCTAGTCTCATATTTATACTTTCAGAAATCACTGTAGCTCCTGTTACAATAGCAATATCCTCTAGTATATCTTTTTGTTGATCTCCAAATTTAGGTGCTTTTACTACAACTGCATTAAAAGTTCCTCTTAATTTGTTTAAAACAAGGGTTGTAAGAGCTTCATCAGAAATATCTTTTGCAATAATACATAATTCTTTTTGGTTTTGTTTTGAAAGTTCTTCTATTAGTGATAAAATTTCTTGAATAGAATTAATTTTTTGGTCTGTTATTAGAACTGCCGAATTTTCCATAAGGCATTCCATTCTTGATTGATCTGTAACCATATATGGCGACAAATATCCATTATCAAATTGCATACCTTCTGCAATATGAACAGATACTCCAAATGTTCTTCCTTCTTCAACAGAAATAACTCCTTGGCTTCCTACTTTTTCAATTATTTCTGCAATTGTTTTTCCAATTTCTTTATTTTGAGCTGAAAGAGTCGCAACTTGTGTAATTTCTTCTTTAGAATTTATTTGTACTGCAACTTCTTCCAATTCTTGCATAGCAAAAGCCATTGCTGTTTCCATTCCATTTTTTAATAAAATTGGATTTGTTCCTTCTGAAATATATTTCGTTCCATCTTTAATTAAACTTCCAGAAAGTACTATGGCTGTAGTGGTTCCGTCTCCAGCCATGTCGTTTGTTTTGCTACTTGCTTCTTTTATAATTTGAACTGCAATATTTTCTGTTTTATCTTCTAGTACAACTTCTTTTGCAATTGTAACACCATCATTTGTAATAATTGGTCCTCCTATAGATTTTTCAAGTACAACGTTTCTTCCTTTTGGTCCAATTGTTACTTTTACTGCATTTGTAAGCTTTTCTACTCCTGATGCTAGTTTATTTCGTGCTTCTTGATTATATTCTATATTTTTTATTATAGTCATATTATTATTTGATTATATTAGTTTTGCTAAAATATCTTCTTGGTTTAAAATTAAAAAAGTTTTATTTTCAATTATAAATTTAGTAGGAATAAATTCTTTAAATAATACAGTTTCTCCAATTTTAATATCATTAACATCTGGACCAATTTCAATAACTTTTCCATGTTGAGGTTGATTTTGAATATCTGTTTTTTTTGAAATAATAAATCCTGTTTCTGTAATTTTTTCAGATGTTTTATTTTCTGAGTTTTCTGGAATTACTACAATATTTTTTGCTAGTGGTTTTATTGTTTGCATTTTTATAAAAAAAAATTATATATGTTTAATATTTTTCAAAAAATTGTTTAAAAAATATTTTTGTCATAGCTTCCCATTGAGGAATTGTTACATTTTGAGCTCTGCAATCATGATCAATTTTTAATTCATCAAAAACAGGATCTATTTGAACTTTTGTAAGCATAAGTCTTTTCATAAGTGCATTTTTTAGTTTTTTTCTCGGTGAAGAAAAACCAGCAAAAAGCATTTCAAAATAAATTTTTGAAGGAATATCTATTAATGGTTTTTCAAATGTATCAATGACTAAAACTGCAGAATCAACCTTTGGCGCAGGAAAAAATTTTTCTGCTACCACTGTAAATGCATATGAAGGTTTTCCAAATGTTTTTACCATTATTGATAAAAGTGAGTTTTTTTCTTCTTTGCATGCAATTTTTTCTGCTACTTCTTTTTGAACAAGCATTACCAATTTTGTTGGTTTATTTTCGGTATCAATTAAAAATTTTCGTAAAATTGGAGATGTTAAATGATATGGAATATTTGCAATAAATTTATATTTCCCTTTTGGTGGATTAAAATCTAAAACATGGCAGTTGTCTACTGTTAATTTATCTTTCCATTGTCGTGTAGATGCAGAAAGAGCAGGTAAAACATCTGGGTCAATTTCTACAGCATTTACAGTAACTCCTTCTTGTAAAAGCTCTCTGGTTAAAACTCCATGACCTGGTCCTACCTCTACAACAGTTTCTCCTGCTGATAATTCTCCAAGTTTAACAATTTTTTCAAGAGATTCTCTGCATTGTAAGAAATTTTGTCCAAATTTTTTCTTTGTCCAAATTCTGTGTAATTTTAAAAAATCGCGCAATGTTTTTGGATCTGTTAAATCAAATTTTTTTTCTGTAATTTTTTTAGCAGAAGTTATATTTTCTTCACTAATATTTTTATCATTTGTAATATCTGACACTAAGTATAATTAAAATTATATATATTTCTTCTTTTCTTTTCTTTAACAAGAGTATCATATAATTTATATTTAAAATACTATTTTTTTTATACTCCAGAAGTAAAAAATGCAATAAAAATATCTACAATAATCCATGCTGAAATTGTGAGTGCAAATCCGTAAAAAGCCATTTTTAATGCATCTTTTCCTCCTTCTTTTCCACCTGTAATATATGCAATTCCTGCGTATACATTCATTATCATATATATAACCCCTGAGCTTACAGCTGTAAGTTTTATCAAATACATTCCGTATAATAATAAATCTGCAAAATCAAAATCACCACTTCTAAATGCCTTTGCAAGGGGACCAGTTGTTGGAATTAATGTTAAATCCATTTCAGCAAATAAATTTATATTATTTGTAAAAAGAAGAAAATAATAAAGACATGAAAATAAAAATCCTAAAAATAGAGAATATTTTATATTTTGTATATTTTGTGTTTTTGCATAAATCATAAAATTTTTTGTTTTAATATTAGTATAAATAATTATTCATAATTATTTAATTAACTGATAAATACTTTCTGCAACTTCAGCTCTTGTTACTCCTTGAGTTCCAAGAAAATGTGTTCCAAAGTTTAAAAGATGATTTTCTTTTGCAAATTGTGCATATTCTGCAAACCAAGATGTTTTTGAAACATCTACAAATGGATCTGTTGCGGGAATTCCTTTTAATGGAAGTTTGCTGGTTGCAATTAAAATTTTAAAATATTCGGCTCTAGAAACTGTTTTCCCAGGTTTAAATGTTCCGTCATTATATCCTCCTACAATTTTTTTATTATATGCAGATAATACATAATTTGCGAACCAATCTTGGGTAGATACATCGTTAAATGGATTGTTTAGATTTTTTTGAATAGATACATTCAGTGCTTCAAAAATCATTTTTAATGCTTCGCTTCTGTTTACTGTTTTTTCTGGTTTAAAACTTCCGTCGTTATATCCTCCAATAATATCTTGATTTTTTAAATATTTAATGGCGTTATAATTTTTATGAGAAGATGAAACATCTGTAAAAATATTTTTATTTGTTGTATTTTTTTCAGGTGTTTTCGGTGTATTAGATTTAATATTTATATTTAAAATAGCATCATCTACTTTGATATATCCAAATCCTTCTTTTTCTGCACTAAATTCAAGATTAATTTCACCTGTTTTTAAATCTCCTTTTCTTATTTGAATTTTATTTGCTTTTCCATTTTTTACAGAAATAATATATGAACCTCTTTGTGGATATGTTTCATCTTTAAATATTTTATTGTTTTCTGCTATTGCTATAATTTTTATTTTAATTTTTTCTCCAACTTTTGCTGAAATTTTATCTGATTTTCCAGAAGTATCAGTTATTGTAAAGTGATTAAATTTTGAAGAAGATATTACTTTTTTTGGTTCTGTTATTTTTATATCTGTTATTTCTTGTCGTGAAGCAGTTTTATTTTCCAATGTTTTATTATTTGAGATAACTTCTGTAATTTCTTCAATTTTTTCAGTTTTTTCAACTTTATTTGTAGGTTTCGGAGTTGTTTTTATTTGGGGAGCAACTACTTGTATTGTTGTCGTTTCTACAATATCATCTTTTTTAACTGTAATTGTATTTTTTCCAATTTTTGTTAATTTTAAATATACATCTTTTTCACCTGATTGTAGCTTCACATTTAAATTTTTATCGTTATATGTAACCGTAACATTTTCTGAAAATGTCTCAAAAAATGATTTATTTTGATCTGATGCTAAAATAGTAAGTTTTACTTTTTCATTTTGTAAAATTTTTGATGGTGATGTTTCCAGTTTAAATCCTGCAAGTTTTAATTTCGGAGTTTTTGCAGAAGCATGAACTGTATTTGTTCCAGATTTTTTTTGATTTGCGTGAATAAATGTAAAAGGATTTATAGTATATTTATATCCATTTTCTTTTCCAAACCCAGCATTTACAGCTGTTGTAAAATTATAACCTGCAGATCTAGCATCCTTCATTGTAAATGGCCAATATGGGAAAAATGGAGCATCTTTTTTATCAATTTGAAAATGAATATGTGAAGTTGTAGAATTCCCTGTAGATCCTACTTTTCCAATTTGTTGGTCTCTTTTTACTACATCTCCAACTTTTACTAATCTATTTGAAAGATGAGAATATGAAGAATAAAGAGTTCCGTAGTTTGGAACTGAGTCATGACGAATAACAATATGTTGTCCGTATCCTGTTGATTGTGTTTTGGATTTTACAACAATTCCATTAGCAATTGCAAAAACTGGAGTTCCTGTTGCAAGTTTTATATCTACTGCAGGGTGTGAACCTGTATTTTCTAAATGGTCAAATTTATATTTTCCCATATACACAATAGGGTATGTAATTTTTCTGTTTACTGTTTCTTTTTCCCATTTTTCACTTCGCATTTTTGCAACTTCGTATCGTGGTGCATTTACCAATTCATTTTCTGAGTAGCTTAAGTATGATCTTTTATTTTTACCTCCTACTATAAACCAGTTTGGTGATTTATGATAAGGATAAACAGCTCCATCAAAAGGGATTGGGGATGGTGTATCTGTTATAGAGGCTGTAAAATAATCGGCACTTTGTGAAAAAATAAACATTCCAGTAATCATAAGAGCAAGACTTGCCATCGCAGTAGCAACTGGTCGCTTTCTGGTTACTTCTAAATATTTATTTTTTGCAACTCTTACCACTTTCCAAAGTTTTCGCCCAGTGTACCCAAAATGCAATCGTGCATTTACAGGTTTTACATGAAAATATTCAGGAACTTTATCTTGATAATTTAAAGTTTTATAATTGTTAATCTCAGATTTGTTTTTTTTAGTATCTAGCATGTTAAATATATATGAAATGTTTGTATTTGTGTTATATTTTTTAAATATTTTAGTATTTCATATGATTATATCATGAATTTTTGTTTGTTTCAAATGATATTTATGTATTTTCTTACATTTTATTAACTGTTTTAATTCCTAAGCAATATAATCCATTTTTCATAATATTTTTAAATATTTGAATGAGTGCGATAT
>CAZDZQ010000012.1:0-14317 GCA_964509985.1 uncultured Candidatus Peribacteria bacterium | reverse complement strand
AAATTTGTGAATATTATGCCCAGCGTTTGGAATAACTAATAATTCTTTTTTATATGTATTTGTAAACGCATTTACAAATAGATTGGTTACTGGTTTATCGGCTATTCTGTCATTTTTTCCTTTTATTATAAGTAAATTTCCAGAAAAATTTTCTATATGTTTTGTTATTTCTGAAATATCTAAATTTTCTGAATTTTCAATATTTGGAGCAAATAAAATAAGCGTTTTAATATTATAAAATTCTGTAAGTTTTATTGCAGGAATTGCATTTGTTCCGGTTGCACAAATTAAAAGAGGTGATTCTGGGTTTAAAAAAGGAGAAATATCTTTTGCTTCTTCAAATCGTTTTTCTAAAGTTGAATTTTTAAAATCTCCAGTACTATTTCCAAATCCAGAAAAGTCAAAAGTTACACTAGAAAGTTTTTTTGTAAGTAAAGCATTTGCTAATAAGTGTAAATCTTTTTGAGAATCTTCTGGTCTATTTCCGTGTAAAAATAAAACAGTTGGTTCGTCTGTTCGTTCGTAAATAAATCCTTCTAATACAGTGGTTTCTTCTGTTTTTTCTTCATTGTTGGTAACTCCTGTATTTACTGAAAATGGATATTTCATAGTTTTTTTGTTAAATTTCTAAAATTTCTTCAAGCTCTAATTCTTCTAAAATTAAATTTTCAATTTTTTTTTCATTTTCTGCAGAATGTTCTTCTAAACTTTTAATTTCTTTTCCAATTTTTGCTACAAGAGGGGAGTCCGCTTTTCTAATAGCTTTGTGGAGTTTAAATGAAAGTTTTTCAATATTTTTCTGATTTTCTTCGTTTTTATCTTCTAGATTTTTTTGTTGAGAAATAACTTGTCGATGTCGTTTTTGGTTTTCTTTTCTATTTTTAAATTGATTTTTTGTAGAATTTTCATCGTCATCATTTTTTTTATTTTTTCCTCCGTTAATATCAATATCATCTCCCCATCCTCCTTTTTCTAAAAATTCTTCATATCCACCATGCAAAACAGAAATTTCTTCGTGGTCAAATACAATCAGTTTGTTGGCAACTCTAGAAAGTAATCTTTCGTCATGACTAATAATTACCAAAGAACCTTTAAAATTTTCTAAAGCTTCAATAAGTCTTTGAACCGATTCTATATCGAGATGATTTGTGGGTTCATCTAAAAGTAAAACATGATATTTTTTTAGCATCAATTTCCCTAAACGCACTCTTGCTCTTTCTCCTCCAGATAAACTTGAAATCTTTTTTTTTATATCGTTTCCTGTAAAAAGCAATGATGCTCCAATATTTCTAGCTTGTGTTTCTTTTATATTTTTTACACTAAAAAATTCTGATAAAATTGTTTCTTGGTTCCACACTGTGTTTTCTGCTTCTTGTCCAAAATATCCTCTGGTAAGTGTGTGATATTTTTTAAAATGTCCAGAAAGTGGTTTATTTTGTTCTGATAATAATTTTAAAAGAGTAGATTTTCCTTTTCCATTTCTCCCAATTATAGCAATTCTGTCTTGTGCATTTATAGAAAAATTTAATTGTTTAATTAACAATTCTTCGGGAGTATATCCAAAGTCTATATTGTGGGCTTCTATTAAAAAATCCCCATTGAATTCTGTAGCTGGAAAATTAAATTTAATTTGTGGAAGTTTTTCCAATTTTTCTTTTTTCTCTTGTTTATCCAGCATTTTTATTCGGCTTTGAACCAACCCTGCGGATCTTGCACCAGCTCTAAAATTTTTAATAAAATGTTCTGTTTTTGCTTGTTTTTTCAAATCACCAACTCGTGTTTTTTCGTAAACACTCTCATCTTTTTCAATTTGTTCTAAAAGTTTTGAAGGAGAGCCTTTCATTTTTCGAATTTTACCACGATGAATAATCGCACTATGGGTAACTACGGATTCCATGAATCCAATATCATGAGTAATAAGCAAAAAAGATTTTTCCCAATTTTTTAAAAATTGACTTAACCATCGCAAAGAAACTATATCTAAATAATTTGTTGGTTCGTCGAGTAATAACAATTCGCATTGAGAAACTAAAGCTTGAGCAAGTCTAATTCTAATTTGATACCCGCTTGAAAAATCAAAAGGGCTTTTTTCAAAATCTTCTTCGAAAAATCCAAGTCCCATTAAAATTGATTTTGCTCGCCAAATTTCTTCTTTTTCATGTTCAGGAAGACCAAAAACAACTTGAGCTAAAAGAGTATTTTTTTCAAATCGTAAATGCTGTTCCAGTTTTCGAATAGAATACCAATCTGGAATATCTATAGTTCCTTCATCTGATAATTCTTCGCCTGTAATTATATTAAAAAGCGTACTTTTCCCATATCCATTTCGTCCAATAATTCCAATTTTTTCTTTTTCTCCAACAGTAAAAGAAACATCTGAAAATAGAGGTTTCACACCATACGATTTTGAAATATTATTAAGATGAAGCATTTATTTTTTATCTGTAATGTACATATTTTACCCTCCAATTTTCCACATGCACACATCTCCGTCATGAATAATTGCTTCTTTTCCTTCTAGTCTTAAAGCACCATTTTCTTTTACTCCTGCCCATCCTTTGAATTTCACAAAATCTTCAACAGAGCAGACTTCTCCTTTTATAAATTTTTTTGCAAAATCTGTATGGATAACTCCAGCGGCTTCTGGTGCTATAGAACCTTTTTTAATAGTCCATGCTCGCACTTCTTGTACACCTGCAGTAAAATAACTTTCTAAGTTTAAAAGAGTGAATGCACTTCTAATTAAGTTGTCCAATCCGCTTTCTTCCATACCTAATGCTTCCATCATTTCAGCTGTTTCTTCTTCGTTAAAATCAATTAAATCACATTCTACTTTTGCACAAATTGGAACAATTACATCACTATCTTTAATATCAAGTTTTTTTCGAGCATCAGTTTCGTCAAAATCTACAAATCCATCTTCCGATAAATTTACAATATATAATTGTAATTTTCGTGTTAATAAATGTAACGATTTAATAGCAAGTTCTTCGTCTTCATCTTTAATCTCAAAATCTCTAGCAGATTTCCCTTCTTGTAAAAAAGGTAAAAGTCTATCACATAATTCTTTTCTAATTTTTCCTTCTTTTTGGTTGCTTCCTCCTCTAGAGTCTTTATTCGCTTTGTGGCTTGCTTTTTCAACGGTTTGAATATCTGCCATAATAAGCTCTAATTCAATGACTTCTTTATCATCTTTTGGGTCTACTTTTCCTTCTACATGATGAACATTTCCATCTTCAAAAAATCGAACAACCATTGCAATTGCATCACAATCTCGAATATTTGCTAAAAATTTATTTCCAAGTCCTTCTCCTTCACTTGCACCTTTTACAAGCCCTGCAATATCTACAAATTCAATAGTAGATTTCATTATTTTTTCAGGTTTTACAATTTCTGAAAGTGCATCAATTCGTGAATCTGGAACTTCTACCATTCCAACATTTGGATCTATGGTACAAAATGGAAAATTTTCTGCCGCAGCTTGAGAAGATTTTGTAATTGCATTAAAAAGTGTTGATTTTCCAACATTTGGAAGTCCGACGATACCTATTTGAAGAGCCATGTTCTGTATTAAATTATATATTTTTATAATATCATATGGATAATGCGATGTCCATTTGTCATTTTGTCTGATATTTTGATCGTATCATATCACAAATATATAACAAGCCACCTGTTAATTATTTGTAATATTAGAACTAAAATTTTTATAGTTTGTATCATCATGATATAATTAAGTTAACAAGAGATTTTTTTAGTTTTAAGAAAAATATGATTTACTCGAACGCCAAAGAATGTATATTACAGGTCAAAGGTGCTATGGAGCAGGCTAAATTAGAAATAAAAGAATTAAGAAAATAGCTTATATGTTAAAAAATATTACAAATTCAAATATTACAAAAGTAAAATATAGCATAATTATTTCTGCTATATTTTTTTTATGCATAAGTTTTGTTTATATATTTTATATATTTCTTTTTGTTCCTATTTATCAAAAAATAAATTTTTCTGGAATTATTTTTATGCAGATAAATAGAGGGGATGCATTTTATTTAAAGACAAAAGAGGGGATTGAAATTATTTGGGATGGAGGGGATGATAAAAGATTTTTAGAAAAATTATCAAATTATCGTCCTTTTTTTGATAAAAATATTGATTTATGGATAATTTCTCACCCAGATTCTGATCATTATTATGGAGGATTGGAAGTTCTAAAGCAGTTAAATATTAAGAATATAATGCTGACTGGTGTAGATAAAAATGATAATAAATATCAAAATATCTTTGATATAGCAAAAAAAAGAAATATTAATATGATTTTTGCTAATAAAAATACAGATTTGCAAATTGGTGATATTTTTATTGATACATTGTATCCATTTGAGTCAATTTATGCATCGCGAGATAAAAAAGAAATTGGAAATAATTTTGCAATTGTTCAAAAATTATATTTTAAAGATAACAATAAAGATATAAAAACTATTTTGCTTACAGGAGATATAGAAACCGAAACGGAAGAGAAATTATTATTATCTGGGGTCGATGTGTCTGCAGATATTTTAAAAATAGCACATCATGGATCGAAGTCTTCAAGCTCTAAAAGTTTTTTAAAGGCTGTAAATCCAATGCGTGCAATTATTACTACGGGTGTTTTAAATACTTTTGGACATCCACATGTTGAAACTCTAGAAATTTTAAAAAAACTAAAAATAGATTTTTTAAATTCAAAGTTTGGAGATGTTATTATCTTTTTTTAACCTCGACACAAGCTAACAGCTAAAATATCTTTTTTAGAAATATTTAATTTTTGAATTAATAATTTTTCAATCTCAAGAATAGTACTTCCTGTGGATATAACATCATCTATTATTATATATTTATATATATTTAATGGGTGATTTAAATGGGTTTTATTAATTTCAAAACTATTTTTCGTATTTTTTATTCTTTTGGCTTTATTGAGTTTTGCTTGTTGTGGGGTGTTTTTTGTTCGTAGTACTAAATCTATAACTTCTGTATTTTCAAATGTATCTGCGAGTGTGTTTGCAATTATTTTACTTTGATTAAATCCTCTTTTTTGTTTTCGGATAATATGAAGAGGGACAGGAATTAATATTATTTTTTTATTTTTATATAATGAAAAAATAGGAGATAGTGTTGGAATAGCATGAAGCGTAAGGCTTTCAAATATTTTAGGGGTATTGTTATATTTGGCACGGATGATAAGTTTTTTTATTAGTGGTATTTTGTATCCATATGCAGAATATGCTTCGAGTTTAGAAGATAATTGTGAATTATTTAAACGAGTATGAATTTTTTTTAAGCATTTATAGCAAAGAAGAGTATCTTCTTTGTTGCAAGATATGCAATGTATAGGAAAAATAATATTTATAATTTTTTGTATTATATTTTGCATTACATTATAAACATTATTTCTTAGGAAATTTAAATATCTAATTTTTTTCATATACGCAAATAGATGATAATTATACAAGATATAAAAAAACTCCAGCTTTTTTTTTATTTTCATCTATAACTTCTGTGAAATCTATTATTTTATTTTGAGATTTCCATGATGTTAATTGGTTTCTCACTAATGGTTTTAGTATTTTTTTTCCAATTCCTGTAATTATTTTTATGCAGGTGTAGTCGTGATATTGTGCATGCAAAAGTATCCATAAAAGCTTTTTTTCGGCTTCCAAAGAAGTGTGTCCGTGTAAATCTAAAGACATATCAGGGTAGGGGAATATAGAGTTGTATTTTGATACATCATCTTTATTTTCAGCTGGATATTTTTTAAGTATATTTTTCATTTTAAAATTAGTAATATAAGCTTATAAAATATAAAAAAAGTAAAGTAAAAAATAATACAATAGAACTCATTAAAAATCCTATTTTGAAAAAATTCCAATATGAAATAGAAAATTCATTTGTAAGTATAAATAGTGCAAAAATAAATGGAGCTATATTCCATGGAATGCTTTTTAATGTTAAATATAAATTACTTTTTGGTGTTGGAAGTCCAAATTGAGAAATTTTAAGATTTTTCTTTTTTTGAATATAATAAAATATAATATCTTGTATTAAAAATAAAATAAAAAATATTGAAGTTATTTTCCATGGTTTTATATATTCCGTTCCTAATATACCTTGTTGTAATGAATTTTCATCAATTATTCCAAATATAAATAATAGTGATATTATGGTTATGGATGATGTGACCATATTAAAAAATTTACTTGACATTATTGCAGATGCAATAAGCGTAAACAGAGAAATAGAAAGTATTGTTTCCATAGAGTGAAAAGTTAAATCTTAAAAAATTAGTATTTTCTAATAATGATGCTAGATTTTTGATAAGTCTAGCATAAATTTTTTTAATATAGGAATATATCCATTTAATAATTCATTAAGCCATATTTCTTTTTTTTCTTCTTTCAAATTTTCAATAGTTGATAGATTGTGAATTAAATCTGCTATTTTTATGAATAATACTTCTATATTTTCTTGAGAATATTTTTAAAAATCTAATTTTTTTTTATTTACATGCTTTTATAAATCCATGAAACAATGCTTGAGGTTTATTTGGTCGACTTTTAAATTCAGGATGAAACTGAGATCCAATATAAAAAGGATGATCTGTAATTTCTATAATTTCCATAAGATCTCCATCAGGAGAAGTTCCAGAAATTTTCATTCCATTTTTTTCTAAAATTTCTCTATATTCATTGTTAAATTCATATCTGTGTCTGTGTCGTTCGTCAATTTTTTCTGAATTATAACATTCAAATGCTTTTGTGTTTTTTTCTATAATACAAGGGTATGCACCAAGTCGTAAAGTTCCTCCTCTTTTTGTATCTGCACTTTGGTCTGGTAAATAATGCACAATTTTTGTTTGAGCAAGTTCATCAAATTCTTCACTGGTTGCATTTGTTAATTCACAAACATTTTGAGCAAATTCAATGGCCATTATTTGAGATCCTAGACATATTCCTAGATATGGAACTTTGTTTTCTCTGCAATATTTAGCAGTCATAATTTTTCCTTCGGTACCTCTGTGTCCAAACCCTCCAGGAACACAAATTCCTGAACATTCTTTTAATTTAATCCATTCTTCATTTTTTTGATTTTCGTCTTTTTCCAATTTTTCAGAATCTATCCACACTATTTTTACTTTTTTATTTTCTGCATATCCTCCTGCTTTTAATGCTTCTATAACTGATAAATATGCATCATCTAAATCTGTATATTTACCACATAATCCAATTTTTATTTCTTCTGTTGCAGAAAAAATTGACTCAACCATGCTAGACCAGTTTTCTAGTTTTGGAGACTTAACCGTAAAGTTTAGTTTTTGTTGTACAATTTCACTATAATTTCGTTCTTCAAAAAGAAGTGGTACTTTATAAATACTATCGGCTGTTTCTGCAGGAAAAACTGCAGTTGTTTCCACTCCACAAAATCTTGCTACTTTGTCTAATATATCTTCTGGAATATGTTCATCGGCTCTACAAACAATAATATCTGGTTGAATTGCAGCTGCTCGTAATTGTCTAACAGAAAGTTGTGTCGGTTTTGTTTTTAATTCTCCAGATGCTCGTAAATATGGAAGTAATGTTAAATGGATTGATACAACATTTTTCATTTCAGCCTTTAGTTGTCTGATAACTTCTAAAAATGGTTCTCCTTCTATATCACCAACGGTTCCTCCAATTTCTACAATTAAAATATCTGCACCAGAGTGTTTTGCAGCTTTTAAAACTTTTTCTTTAATTCTTCCAGTAATATGTGGAACAACTTGAATTGTACCTCCTGCATATCCACCATTTCGTTCTTTTTCAATTACTTCTGAATAAATTCGTCCAGTTGTAACTGTTGAATATTTAGATAAATTTTCATCTATAAAACGTTCATAATGTCCTAAATCTAAGTCTGTTTCTGCGCCGTCTTCTGTTACAAACACTTCTCCATGTTGAAATGGAGACATAGTCCCAGGGTCTACATTTAAGTACGGATCTAATTTTTGAATACTTACAGAATATCCTGCATTTTTTAAAAGCATTCCTGTAGATGCACTTACAATTCCTTTTCCTAGGCTAGAACAGACACCGCCTGTTACAAATATAATACGCTGATTTACAGTTTTTTCTTGAAAATTTTTAGGCATAATGTTTTTTTATTAGACTTTTAATGGCATTAAAATATATGTAAATCCATCATCTTCTTCAGATAATATTTTTACAGGAGCAAGTTGCTCTTTTACTACAAGTCTTACATTTTCAGAGTGTAAGACTTGTAAAATATCTAAGAAATAAACAGCATTTAATGCTACAATTTCACCTTCTCCGGCCATTTCGCCATCTACTAATGTGTTTCCAGAACCAATTTCCGTTTCATCAGTTGTAATCTTTAATCCTTCGTTTCCTAATTCAACTCTTACAATGTTGTTATCCATTTCTTTTGCAAAAATTCCAGCTCTTTTAACTGCTAAAGTTAAATCTGAACGAGAAACAGTAAATGTTCCTTTTTTATCAACTGGGATAATTCTTTTATAATCTGGAAAATTTCCTTCAATAAGTCGAGATGAAATTTCGGTAGTATTTGTTGAAAATAAAATTTGATTTTTAGAAACATCAATTTTAATATCATCTTTTTGCTCTATAATTCTTGAAAGTTCTTGTAATGTTCTTGCTGGAACAATATATTTTGCTTCGTTTAATCCTTCTGAAAGCTCTACAACTTGTTCTGAAAGTCTATATGAATCTGTTCCAACCATTCGTAATTCTTTTTCATTTACCCAAAACAGAACACCAGAAAGAACTGGTCTTGCAGACGATGCGCTACATGCAAACGCAACTCTTTCTATGGATTTTTTTAGTACTTCTCCCGAAAGAGAAAATGAAAATTCTGGAGTAAATGTAGGGACTTCTGGAAATTCTTCAGCAGAAATTCCTTTTATTTTTGTTTCAGAGTCTCTTGAAGTTATTTTTACAGTTTCTCCTGATAATAATTTAATATCAATTTCTCCGTTTTTTAAAAGAGAAACATAATTTACTAAAAGTCGAGATGGAAGTGTTATTTTTCCTTCAGAAATTACATTTGCTTCAATTGATGTAGAAATAGCAATTTCAAGATTTGTTGCTGTAAATTCTACAGTTTGGTCTTTTACTGTAATGCAAATATTTCCCAAAACTTGAAGAGTATTATGGCTATTAATTGCTTTTTGAACAACAGATAGCGCTTTTTGTAAATCTGATTTTTCACATGAAAATTGCATATTTTGTATAAATAAAGTAAAGCAAGTGTTAAACACACATAAAATATTATTTGAATTATACTAAATAATAGTATAGTTGGTCAATTCTAAAGGTAAGATTTTTACTTCACAACAAATCCAAAAATTTTTCCAGGAACAAAAACTTCTTCTCGAATTTGTCCTCCGTTATCAATTCCCTCTTGAATAAATTTATGTACTTTTTCTCATATTTTTTTGTATTTTAAAACTAAAATTTATTCCATAAAACTTGATTTGTTACTTCGTGATGAAAAATAATTTCTCCTGTTTTTATGGTATTTCCCAATGATTTTGGAGATCTTTCTACTACTACTTTTTTAATTTCATAATATTTATTATGAGTCTCTTGTCCTAATAATTTTTGAAGATATTTTGATGCTTTAAATGCCGAAATAGATTCACTAAAATTTTCACTTAATTGTAATGTTAGGAGTGTTGGAAATTTTATAACTTTTTCGAGAAATAAATTTTGAAGCATTTTTTTGTAATGAGTAAAAAGTTTCTTTTGTAATTTCTTGTTTTTTTGTAGTTCTTGATAAATTAGAATTTTTAACTTTTTGTTCTCGTTCGTATATATTTCCTTTTTGCTGAATTCTGTCTTCGAAGTCTTTTTCAATTTTCAAAAAATATCTTTTATAATGTATCGGAGTTATATTAGAAATATCAGGTAGTATGTTTACTAAAAATTTTTTTGTAAATTTAGTATTTTCAGTGTGTAATATTATTTCTGACATAATTCTATGAAAGAAAGAAAGAAAGAGTGTATGAGTAATTTTAAAACTTTATTTTTTAAATTTTTCTTTTAAATAAAAAAATAATTTAGAGCTTATAAATAATAGTATTATGTAAAATAAAACATCTAGCAGAAATAAATCCAAATCTATAATATCATCAAAATAATTTAAGCTAGAAGAGGAAATATCATCTGTAAAAAATTGTAATGGAAATCCATAAGACTCTATATCAGAACCCATAAATCCATATGGCTTTGTTGATTCGTAAAATATTGTAGATATATGCGTTAATAATATTGCAGTAAAAAGAACCCTTAGATAAATTTTTATTTTTTTTCTATCAATAATCCATTCAGAAAGTAACCAATATAATAGTACAAATGGATACCATAATAATATTATAATGGTGTTTTCTAACGAACGAGAGTTCATTATTATAAATAAAATAAATAATGAAATCATAGCGATTAACAGTTTTTGTAATTTTTTGTACATAGGATAAATTTTTATTTAACAGTTAGACCTTTATCTGCCCAATATTTCCTAACTTTATTGCGTATTTTCTCCTCTACAAATTCCTGAAATGTTGGAGTCAGTGTTGTAAAATGTTTAAGAATCACATTGATATTTGAATCGTCTATTTCATCCATTCCAAAGCCAGTAGTATGTTTACTAAAAATTTTTTTGTAAATTTAGTATTTTCAGTGTGTAATATTATTTCTGACATAATTTATCGGATGATATATCTATCAGTTGATAAATGTGTATGAGGGCAAATAAATCCAATAATCAGAGAGGTTGTTCCTGTATTCTTTAATGTGTGTGCATATCCTTCTGGAATATTAAAAACATCATTTTTTTTCACAGTATATGGTTTTTCCCAAGAAACATTGACAACAATATTTTCTTTTACTCTTGCTAACCCAATGATCATTTGCTCCTTCCCCTTCTAAAATATGATATATTTCATCTCCCTCTAAGTGTACATGTGGGCTAACCATGTTTTCAATGCTGGCAACATGGTAGCCAAGTTGTAAACCTTTTGATACTTGTGAATGGGGAATTCCAACAAGAGGGTCTTTAATTGCATTTTTTAATGATTCTGTAATGTTATTAATTATCATATTTTTATAGGTAAATTTTTTACTTCACAACAAATCCAACAATTTTTTCTGGAACAAAAATTTCTTTTCTAATTTTTCCTCCGTTATCAATTCCGTCTTGAATGAATTTATGTACTTTTTCTATTTTTTTAGCAGTTTCAATACATTCTTCTTTGCTTGCTTCTTTTGAAATTGTGAAATCTCCTCTCAATTTTCCATTTACTTGCACAGCATATGTTGCATCATTTTCTACTAATAATTCTTCCTGATAACTTGGCCACGATTTAAATGAAATAGTTTCATCTTCTGGGCTAAATTTTTGCCATAATTCTTCTGCTAAATGTGGCGCAAAAGGGGATAGGAGTCGTACAAATTTTCCTCCTGCAATTTTTGGAACAGTATTCAATTTTTGAAAGGCATTTACCCACACCATCATTTGAGAAATCGCAGTATTAAATTTAAATTCATCAATATCATGAGAAACTTTTTTAACAGTTTGATGAGTAAGTTTTATCAGTTCTTTGCTTGGACAGCTTTCTGAAATTTCTTTTTCTGCAAAAAGTCTCCAAATTTTCATTAAAAATTTATTCATTCCTTCAAGTGCAGTAGTATCCCATGCTTTACTTTGTTCAAATGGTCCCATAAACATTTCATACATTCGAAGCGTATCGGCACCGTATGCATTTACAATATCATCTGGATTCACAACATTTTTAAGTGATTTACTCATTTTTGCTATGATTTTTTCAACTTCTCCTCCTGTTGAAATTTCAAAATATTTTTTTTCTCCAGTTTCTTTGTTGACTACTTTTTCTTCCACTTCATCAACTGGAACAAGTCCTCCTGTATTTCGTTGATATGCGTAGCTTAAAATAAGCCCCTGATTAACTAATTTTTTAAATGGTTCTTTTGTTGAAACAAGTCCTAAATCATAGAATGCTTTATGCCAAAATCTAGCATATAGCAAATGAAGAACTGCATGTTCTGCACCTCCAACATATAAATCGACAGGTCCCCATTGTTTTTCTGCATCTTTGCTCCATGCTTCATTTGCATTTTTTGGATCCATATATCGTAACCAATACCAGCTTGAACCTGCCCAGTTTGGCATTGTTGAAGTTTCACGGGTAAATTTTTGATATTTTTTATTTTTTGGAACTTCAGATTTTTCACAAATAATTACTTTATTATTATCTGTTATGTATCCAGATACATTTACCCAATCTGTTATTTTAGCAAGTGGGCTTTCTCCTGTTGCTGATGGTTCGTAATTTGCACTTTCCGGTAAGAGAAGTGGAAGTTGAGAATTGTCTAATGCAAAACATTTTCCCTTTTCATCAAAAACTAAAGGAATTGGCTCTCCCCAATATCGTTGACGGGTAAAAATCCAATCTCTCAGTTTATAATTTATTTCTTTTGTTGCCCAATTTTTTTTAATATAATATTCTGATATTTTTTCTTTTGCTTCTTTTATATCTAATCCATTTAAAAATTCAGAATTTACCATAGTTCCAGACTTATCTTGGACTTGAGATTTTTCTGTTATTTCGTCTATTTCTCCGTTTTTTCCAGTAACAACACGAATAATATCAATCCCCATTGCTGTTGCAAAATCAAAATCTCTTACATCATGACCAGGAACTCCAACTACAGCACCAGTTCCAACATGTGCTAAAACAAAATCTCCAACATATAATGGAAGTTTTTTCCCATTTGCAGGGTGTAAAACATATAATCCTGTAAAGACTCCTGTTTTTTCTTTGTTGTCTGTCATTCTTTCAATGTCAGATTTACTAGAAGCTTGAATTATATATTTTTTTACTTCTTCTGCATTTGGAAGCGATTCTATATTTTCTGTAATTAATTTGTGTTCTGGTGCAAGGGTTACAAATGTTGCACCAAAATTTGTATCTGGTCGAGTTGTGTAGCAGTTAATAGTTAATGTGTTGTTTTCTTTTTGTTTTTTATATATTTCACTTAAATCATGAACTTTATAATATGTTTTTACTCGTTTTTTATTATCTTCTATTTTTTCAAATATAATTCTAAAAATATTATTATTTGATACAAAATATGCAATTTCTTCACTTTCATAATAAGCGTTTGGAAGAGCTTTTAAAACAGTTATAACATTTTCTTTTCTATCTTGTATTTCTTTGTTATTTTTTCGTTTCCAGTGTTCTAGTAATGCAAATCCATCAAAAATAATTACTTCATTGTTAATCTTAAGACTTTCTTGAATTTTAGAAATATTATTATTATATTTTTTTTTCTTGACATCTTTTAATAACGAGAATATAATATTTCCAATTCGAGAGAACCGTATGCTATCGGAAAAGTTTTCTTTTCTAGGATGTGCACCTTTGGTTCCTCGTTTTTTTTGTATATGTGTTTTTTCGTATTGAGTAATTGTTGGGTATTTAATTGTGATTCCTTCGCTTTTTCCTATCCAATTTCTTTGCATTGCTTTAATTTTTTCTGGCCAATCTAATAAAGACGCAACTGTATTTTTAAATAAAGATAATACTTCTTCGTTATTTTTACTGTCTCCTTCTCCAAAATGCCCTCTGTCTTTATAGACAGTTAATTTTGCATTTAATTTATTTTCTAAAAATTTAAATTCTTCTTGTGTAATGTATTCATCTTTTTTTCCTGCAATAATAAAAATATTATCAGCAGATTTTTTAATTTTTTCATAATTAAATTCTTCTGTAAAAAAGTTTTTAATTTCAGGAATATCACAGTCTGAAACAGTAGGTGCAACAAAAATAAGTTCTCCAATCTTTAGATTTTCTTCTGTTAAATATTTTTGCATAAATCCACAACCAAGGCTATGACCTAAAATAATAGAATTTGATTTTAAGTGTGGTAATATTTCTTTTTCAAAAGTTTCCTTCCATTCAGAATACACTGGGTTTTCAGTATTTGGAAAGTCTGGAGAAAGTACTTCAATTTTATTTTCTTCTAAATATTTTCGACTTTCGTTAAACCAAGTCATTGTTCCAGTTCCTCCCCATCCGTGTAATAAAACAACATTTGGAGTATCCAAATCTTGCAATAATCGTTCTGCATAATCTGTAATCTTAAACATCCATTGTTTAAGAGCTTTTTTTGTAACTACATTTCCACATCGTTCGTGTAAGCCTTGTTCTACTTCTTCATTTGCACACACAACTTTACATGAT
>CAZDZQ010000011.1:0-36959 GCA_964509985.1 uncultured Candidatus Peribacteria bacterium | reverse complement strand
CAGGATTGAGTACAGCAGTAAAGACACTATGTTTTGATAATCAAATTTGTCCAGAAAAATTTGAAACATGTGCAGTAGATGCGTATCAACTTTCTGGAAATGATAGAGAATTGTATAAAGCTGGAGGAATTGATGCTGATGCTATATTGAGGAAGATTTAAAACTGATATTATTTACTACTTATTTATTAAAATTATTTTATGAAAAAATTTATTTTCTTTCTTTTTGCAATGTTGTTTTTATCAGGTTGCAATAATTCACATTTTGAATATAAATATAATAAAAATTTATCTTCAAGCTTCATTTTTTATGAAATTGAAATTACGGATAAGAATTATGATTTTATTGAAATGAAAGGAATTAAATATTTTCCAGATAATAATCAGATTAACTTTAAAATTAATTCTTTAGAATTAAAAGAGGGGGAAAATTTAATTCCAGTTAAAATTAAAGAAAAATCTTTTTTTAAAAATACATCATATAAATATATAAAAATAGAGAAAAAAATAGAGAAAATTAAGTATGATATAAATACGAAGTTATATCTTGATAAAGACAATAAATTAACAGTTAATTTATTTATAGATTCAACAATTCCAATTAAATTAGAATCTATTAATAATAAAGCAAAAGATAAAAGCAGTAATTTCTTTCATAAAAAAATAGAAACTAAATTTATTGACAAATTAATATTTAATAAACTAAGAGATTCTTATAATTTAAATATTCCATATTCTTTTAAAACAGCAGAAGGTGTAATTATTAGTGATATATATAAAGAAAAAATTGATTTAATTCCTTATGCATCTTTAATTTTCACATCTCCTAAAGATTCAACTATTAATCAGAAAAAAGAAGTTCTTTTTGAGGGAAAAGTTTCTAATGGGGCATCATTATTTCTAAATGATAAAGAAATTGTATTAAAAAATAATAAATTTTCTTTTACAACAACTTTAGAAGAATTAAGCAAACAATTTAATTTTAAGGTTTCTCATAAAAATATGAAATCTTTAATAAAGACAATAAAAATAACTAGAAATCTTACAAATGAAGAGATCCGTATAAAGAAAGAAAAAAAAGAAGCAGAATTGAAAAAGCTAGAGTTAGAGAGAGAAAAAGAAGCAGAATTAAAAAGAAAAAATCAAGAGCGAGATTATAAAAATAGTTCAGAAAAAATACAGTATAAACTCTTAAAAAAGAATCCTTATGCAAAAATAAATAAAGTCACATATTTTAAAGGAAAGATATTACAAGCAGGGTCAGATTCAGGAGTTGATTGGTTTATTATTTCTACTAAAAATCAAGGATATGGTTATTGGACTGATAATGTATTTGTTATTTATGATGGGACAACTGATTTTTTATCCGATAACATTGTTAGAGTTTGGGGGGAGGTTGTAGGACCACATAATTATGAATCACAGGCTGGGTATAATCTTTCTATTCCATTATTAAATGCTAAATATATATCATGGTAGATATTATTTTATAGAAAGATAGCCATGAAAATTTAGAAATTCTTACAAAAAAATAGTATGAATAAATTGGTTTTTAAAGTTTTAGGTTTTTTATAATTATAGAAAAAAATCTGATATATCTTTTCTAAAAGCATCAAACTCTTTAGAAAAATATATAATATAATTACACATTTTTAATTAAATGAAATGTTGTTTCATATCCAACATTTGTTGGCATATCTTTTTCTAAAGCCGAAAGATTATATATTTTTTGGCAAATAATTGGAGCAATAGCTAAAGAATTTTCTTGATATTTATTCTTTGATAAATTTTCTGCAGCTAGAGCTGTGTCGATTTCTGGAATAAGTAAAACTTTTGGAAAATGCTTAAATTTTTCTCCTAAATATGTTTGATGTTCTAGCAATGCTTGTCTATGAGAATATATTTTTAAAATTTTTGTTTCATCTAAAATTTCATTTTTTTTCTGTAAAATAGCATGATCCAGCTGTAATTTTACTTCATCTATTTTTTTATATTTGTTTTTATCTGTTTCTGAAAGTTCTGCAATTGCTTTTTCTGTTTCGTCTACAATTCCTTGTCGAGATGAAAAAACAGCAAATGTCCCAAAATTTACTGTTTTTGAAATAACAGCATTTAATACATTTTTACTAGAAATAAGATATTTAATTTCAAAATTTTCTTCTGAAATTCCCATTTTTTTTGCAAAATGTTTACAAGCTCTTTCGTTTGTACTTCCAATATCTCCTTGAATTCCAAATGTTATTTTAGATTTATGGCTTTTCATCTTTTTATTTTAAAAATATTTCTGTAAAATAATTATAGCATATGCTAAATATTTAATAAAAATTTATGATTAGACTTATTGTAAAAGATAGTGATGGAGAAGAATTGTTTAATGATTTGATTGAAGGAGAAATGAATTTTTTGGACGAATGTGCAGAAAATGATGTTGATTTACCTTTTTCATGTCATGCAGGAGCCTGCATGAGCTGTAGTGCTAAAATTGTGAAAGGGCTTGAGCATGTAGACCAAACTTTGGATGGAGACAAATATATTGAAACGGATGGAGATGTTTTGCTTTCGTGTATAGCAGGTCCAAAACAAGAATCTTTAAATGATACAGAAGAACATATTGTAGAACTTGAAATGTTAATGTAATTTAAAAATTTTATTTTGGTACTCCTTGGTTCGCTAAGTCATCTGCTTTTTCGTTACCAGGATGACCAGCATGTCCTTTAACCCATTCCCAAGAAACAGTGTGTCTTTGCAAAGCTTCGTCTAAATCTAACCAGTATTCTTTATTTTTTACTGGTTTTTTTGCGGCTGTTTTCCATCCATTTTTTTTCCAATTTGTCATCCATTTTTCAATTCCATTTTTTACATATTGCGAATCGGTAACAATCGTTAATTCTGATGGTTTATTTAGCGTATTTAATGCTTCGCTTACGGCTTGTAGCTCCATTTGATTATTGGTTGTAAGTTTATTTCCTCCGCATATTTCTTTGGTATATTCGCCAAAAACAAGATATGCCCCCCATCCTCCTGGTCCTGGATTTCCCTTGCATGCACCATCTGTGTATATTTTTAGTTTCATAAAAAAATTTGTAAAGTTTGTATTGATATGATACAATGATATGAAACATATATAAATATAAAATTTTAACCTTTACAAATATGTCTATTTATACTACTTGGCTGAGATCTGCTCATAATTTTCGATTTTTAGAAAAAAGATTAATTTTTGGTGGAGAAGTAGGAGGGAGAGATCATTCTCTTACGAAGTTTGAATTAGAAGATCAAATAAATGCAGATGCAGAAGCAGAAGCTGTAGATGAAGCTAGGATAGAAGAAGTAAAATTATCGGAGTGTACAGACGTACAATCAGATATTAATGCAACATTAAAAAGCTATGGCTTAAAATTAAAACCAGACATGGAAGAAGCACTTGGTTGCAATTTAACTTATGATGATGGAGGAACTGAAAATATTTCAGATGATTTTCTTGTTAAAGATGGGAGTAATATTGCTTATAAAGTTTTTGATAAAACGGGAAATACTGGTGTTGCTGAAAAAATAAATAAAGAAGAACATTCAGTAGAACAACAGACTACTGATGTAGAACATCCTATGGAAAAACTACCAGAGTTTAATGATATTCAAAATCTTTTATCAGGAACTGGGGCAAAAATTGCAAAACATAACAATGGAATGTTTGATATTAATTTTAAAGGAAAAACTTTATATAAAAATGTAACTTTGAAAAGAGATGCAAATACTCAGATTGTTTATATTAATCTTGAAGATAATCTTTTTGTTAGTAAGAGAGCTTTATCTGGTTATGTACAAGATAAAATACGAAAATTAAGTAATGCAGATGTAAAACCTACGGTAGAAGTTCAAAACTCACAGCCAACAGTGCAAGAAATTTATGATGATTTAGGTGAGAACGCTCAATTTTTACCAAATAACAAGAACGGAACATATTATATAAAGTCATGGTCTAGGGGTTTTAATGCATCAGTATATTTTGATAATATTACTGTCAAAAAAGAAAATGGAATATTGAAATATTCTCAACAAGTTGGAGGAAAGATTATAACATTTGAAAAGAGTGTATTAGTGGCTGCTATTAATAGCGCGATAAAGAAAGACCAGGATAAACAAGAAGTTCAACCTTTAGTTGAAACAGAAAATGTTGAATCTACGGAAATATTACCAAGCTGGTCTACTCCGAAAGTTGTAAAAAGCTCGAGTGAAATAATGAATAGTACTGAAAATGGTACTGAATTTTTTCAGATGGAACAAAATAAAAATATTTATGTTATTGATTTTAAGACAATGAATGAACAAAATAATACTTTTAATAGGATTGTTGCATTTGTAGAAACTCCTAATTTTCCTAAGAATAGGGTTTTGACAAATGATGAATTATCGAAGGCAAGTATTGAAGGACTGTTGGGGCATGATTACAAGTCTTCAGATTTGGCAAAATTTTTCACATTATCAAAAAATCAAAAGATTACCTTGAATAAGGAGGAGAAAGAACTGCTTAGTGTTTTATTGGAGAATGGAATTATTATTAAGAGTAATACGGGGTATATCTCTTCGTCTCCAGAAAGAGCATTAATTACACTTCTTGAGCTTTCCGAAGATAATTTGGAAACTTCACAAAATGAAGAAATTGATAAGTTGACAAGAGAAACAACATTGGAACATGAGTTAAGTCATGGTGAGTATTTTACAAATGTTAAATATGCAAATTTTTGTAAAGTATTTTGGGATGGATTTCTTACACGAAGAGAAAGAAATATTTTTAAAAAATACTTAGAGGATTCAAGTTATGATTCTAATAATGAAGATTTAATGATAAATGAGATGCAAGCACATCTTATTCATACGGATTTTTATAAAGATAACTTAGGTTCAGTTGTTGGATTAACAGAACGTCGTATATCTGAGTTACGAACAATATTTATAAATAGGGCAAAAAAGGAAGGTTTAGATTTGTTTAAATATCATGTTAAAATTAAAAAAATAGAGAGAATGTTATCTGTTAAAAAATTTTTAAATAATAAGGAAATAAGCATTTTGAAAAAAGCTGGTTTTAATATAATTGACAACAAATCTATTATTATTAATAGAAAAGATTACTATTACACGGTGGTTCGGGGGAGTGAAGATATAACAGATAAGACGAAGAATTCTCCATCTTTTTATTTTACAAAGGACGTGACCGATGCTTCAGTTGAAGAAACTTCGAATGGATTTAAAATGGTTACAAAATTTGATAGTAATTCGAATTCTATAATTATTACAGCCATAAAAAAGCATAATGAAGCGAAGAATTAGAGAAGAATAATTATCTATACTCATTACAAATTGATTTTTTCTCTTTTAAGATTCCTCCTAAAATAAACGGAGAAAGAAACAATAAAAGAGGAGTAACGGAAATGATTGCAGATAAAATAATAACTACTAAAGTTGCAAAAAATCCTTTCCATTTAAAAATCCGTAAAAACAGCGAAGCTAAAACACTGGTGCAAATATATGGAAGTAATAAAAAAGAAAGCCCCCAAATAGATAAAATAGCTACTCCAAATGGAAATCCGACAACGGTTAAAAGTAAAATAACTGCTAAAATTGGAGTGAGTAAAAACCAAACAAGTCCAGAAATAAATCGAGAAAATGGTGCTGATAAAATATGAGAAACTGTTTTGGAATAAAATTTTGGAATCCAAATATTAAAGAAAAATGAAAATAAAATAATGCTAAATAAATATCCAGCAATTATAAACCTTTTATTTTCAAAAATTTCATATTCAGAAAATTCAGATTCTTCTTTTGTTATAGAACCTTTTACAATTTTTTTTAAAGTATCATCAGAATATTCTCCTTTAATTTCTCCGGAATAATTAAGAACTCCTGTAATTTTTGCATTTTTACCAAATGTAATTTCTTTTGCAGTTAGCGAAACAAGTCCTGTTACAGTGCTATCAAAAAAAATTGTTTCTGCGGTAATTTTAATTCCTTCTTTGGCAGAAATATTTATCAGTTTTACATTTTTTGCAGTTGCAACAATAGAACCTCCAATTTGTGAATTTTGAATAGTTATATTTTTTCCAGCAGAAATTATATCATCACCAACATTTCCATTAATGGTAATGTTGTGTCCTGCTACACGAATATCATCTTTTACATTTCCATTGATAATAATGGTATGCCCTGCAAGTAAAGCATCTTCTGCTACATCTTTTTCAAGTGTAATATTCATTCCTGCGATAATAGCATCACCAGAAATTTTATTACTTGTAGTAATTTCTTTTCCTGCAATATAAATATCATCTGTAATATTTTTTTCTATAAAAATAGGTTCTTCATCATTGTTTTGACTAATAAATTCAGGAGCAGAAAATGCAGAAGATATCAATAAGCTAGAAATAGCAAAAACTGAAAGTAGTGTTTTTTTCATGGTATTTTTTTGTAAAAGTAAATATTCTAAGTAATTATCTATATGAAGCACAATTTAAAACACATTCCCTCGTAATCCTTTGCTCCACCCTTCAACCAATACACTTCTATTTAATGTAAATATTTTTCCATCAATAGCATCTGTTTTTTCTGGTAAATATTGCCCTAATACCGTTACTGGAACATTTTGATTTTTCATTAATTCTAAAAATTTTTGTTGATTTGAAGTTGTAACAGAAACAAGAAATCCATTTCCTTCAGAAAATATTTCTTCTGTAGAAAAATCAGAAAAATCTCCTTTAAATCCAACATTTCCTCGAATACATTTTTGTAAAAAAGTATTGGCAAGTCCTCCTTCGGCAATTACAGAACATGATGAAATTAAATTTTCTTTATGTGCTTTTAAAATAGCAAATGTGTTTTCTTCTGCAGATTTATAATCTGTGATAGCTGGTGCAAAAATTTGTAAACTTTCTTTTGTAATATCAGTATACGCTTTTGCAAATTCTGTTCCTCCTATTTCTGCTGGTCGTTTTCCTACAACAATAGCAATTTCTTTTGCTTTTGGAACATTCCCAACTGCTGTATTTACATCTTTTATAGACCCAACACATGAAACGATTGCTGATGGATTTCCTTTTTTATATAACGAAACATTTCCAGAAATAAATGGAGTTGGTTCATTTTTATATTCAAATAAATGAATATTTTTAGCACTTTCTGCTACTCCTTTTACTCCAGAAACAAATTTCCCCATATCTTCTTCTTCTTCTGGATTCCCATAATTTAAGCAATCTGTAAGAGAACGAGGATATGCACCAGTCGCTGCAACTCGTTGAATAGCTGTTGTAACAGCATTTGCTCCTTGTTGAAACGCTGAAACTCCTCCTAAATGAGCAGATCCACCAATAGAAACAGAAAATCCGTTTAATTTATCGGTATCAGTTAAATCATCAAAATCTCGAAGTGGTGCAACAACTACCGCATCAGAAATTTTTCTATCTAAAACAGTTGCTCCTTGAACCGTTTGGTCGTAGTTTTCTGTAACACAAGTTCTATCTGCACAATTTGGTCGAGATAAAAATTTGTATAAAAATCCAGATAAATTTTCAATTTTTGATTCATCAATTTTTGCAGAATTTTCTGGTTTTACATCTGTTGGTTCTGTATAAGGTCTATCAATTTTTAATCCTTCTGTAATATCTTTGATATTTGCATCGCAAATAATTTCTCCTTTATATTTTACAGTATATCGCCCAGAATCATTTATTGTTCCTACATTTGAAGCTTTTGCACCTGGTGAAACTTTTGGCAAATCCCATTTTTTATTAAAATGATCTAATACAAATTCTGTCATTTCTGGTGGAACGGCAAAACAAAATCGTTCTTGAGTTTCACTACATAAAATTACATGTGGTAATAAATTTTCTTCGCCAACATGAATATTTTCTACATGAACTTCTGCTCCAAATCCGCAATTTTCTGCACCTTCTGCAATTTCTACAGATGCACACATAATTCCTCCAGCACCCATATCTTTAAAACCGATAGTATTTAATTCACCTCGTTCTTCTAATATTTTAAATAAATCTTGAAACGATGCTAATAAATGTCGTTCTAAAAATGGATTTGGTTCTTGAACAGCTCCTAAATTTTTATCTTTTTCGTCTTCATTCACAATTTGAGAAGAAAAACTTGCTCCTCCAAATCCACTTTTATCAGAACCTTTTCCTACTACAATTAAATTGTATCCATCTTTTGCTGCATTTTTTGGTGCATATGAATGCAAAATATTTTTTTCTTTTACAAGACCTAATGCTACTACATTTACAAGTGTAAATCCGTCGAAACTATCATCAAAAGCGATATCTCCTCCAAAATTTGGAACTCCCAGTGGATTTCCATATCCTGCAACTCCTTCTACTACACCTCGTGCAATAACTTTATTTTTTGGATTTGTATGATCTCCAAATCGCAGTTGGTCTAACACTCCAATAACTCGTGCACCCATACAAGCAATATCTCGACAAATTCCCCCAACTCCTGTTGCTGCTCCTTCAAAAGGAACCAGTTGAGATGGTGAATTATGAGATTCATGAGAATATACTAATCCATATTTTTCACCGTTAATTTTACACAGTTCTACAATTCCAGCATCTTCTTTTGGTCCTAGAATTACAGGAGTTGCATCTGTGGGTAAAAGTGATAAAAACTGTCTAGATGATTTATATGAAGAATGTTCAGATCCTTGAATGCTCCAAATAGTAGCTTCTGTAAGAGTTGGATTTCGTCCAAGCATTTTTACAATTTTTTGTGATTCTTCCAGTGTAATAGAAAGTTTGTTTGCATCGCACAATTTTTGTAAATCTGATTCAGAAATGTTTTGAAAATCAAGTATTGGATTAGTTACAGACATAAAAATAGTAAGAAAATATGTAAGAAGATATTAAAAAGATAAATTAATTAAAAAAATTACTAGAAATTAAAATTATTTATATCAAAATAATACACTGTTTTTGTATTTTAGAAAATATTAAATAAATTTAATTTTATATGTTATTATAATTGTAATAATAATTGTAATATAAAATATAATCACAATAATATGAAAAATATTTATGAAAATGTTAATGGATATTTTGGAGATTTTGGAGGAGCTTATGTTCCAGAGGTTTTATTGCCGGCAATAGAAGAAACACAAAACGTTTGGGATGAAGTAAAAAATGATAATAGTTTTTGGAAAGAATATTTACATCACGCAAAAACATTTATAGGGAGACCATCTCCATTATATTTTGCAGAAAATTTAACAAAAAAAATTGGAGGAGGAAAAATTTATGTAAAAAGAGAAGATTTAAATCATACAGGAGCTCATAAAATAAATAATGCTTTGGGTCAAGCTTTGCTGGTAAAAAGAATGGGAAAAACTAGAATTATTACAGAAACAGGAGCAGGGCAAAATGGTGTTGCGGTGGCAACGGTTTGTGCAAAATTTGGTTTTGATTGTACTGTTTATATGGGAGAAGAAGATATTGCAAGACAGCGACCAAATGTTTTTTGGATGGAAAATTTAGGTGCAAAAGTTGTACCGGTTACTTCTGGAACAAAAACTTTGAAAGATGCTGTAAACGAAGCATTAAGAGATTGGATTACAAATGTAGAAGACACTCATTATATGATTGGTTCTGCACTTGGGGCTGCACCTTTTCCAGAAATGGTAAAAGAATTTCAAAAAATTATTGGACAAGAAGCAAAATCTCAATTGAGAGAATTAGAAAATAATCCAGAAATTTTACCAAATAAACTGATTGCTTGTGTAGGAGGTGGGTCAAATTCTATTGGTTTATTTTCCGATTTTATTCCTAATGAAAATGTTGAATTGATTGGTGTGGAAGCAGGAGGAGATGGAGTAGAAACAGGAAAACATGCGGCTCGATTTGGAAATGAAAAAGATGCAAAAATTGGAATTGTGCAAGGGTACAAATCTATATTTTTACAAACAAAAGATGGGCAATTACGAGAAACTTCATCTGTTTCCGCTGGTTTAGATTATGCAGGAATTGGTCCAGAACACGCTCATTTACAAAAGATAGGAAGAGTAAAATATACCAATGCTACAGATAAAGAAGCTATTTCTGCACTTAAAACAGTAATGAAACATGAAGGAATGATTCCTGCTTTAGAAAGTTCTCATGCATGGGCAGAAACATTGAAGCAAGCCAAAAAAATGGATTCAGATGAAATTGTAATAGTTAATCAATCAGGAAGAGGAGATAAAGATATTTTTATTGTTGCTGATGCTTTGGCAGATGAAAAATGGTTTGATTTTTTGAGAGGAAAAGCGAGTGTTTATTTTGGAAAATAAATTTTTACCTATTTTTCAAAAGTAAAACATTTTTTCTTAAATCCATGTTTTTCATAAAAAGCATGGGCTTGTTTTCGCTAACTGATGTAAGTTGTGTAATTTCATAAAATTTTTGATAGTTGAAGTGGTTATTTAAAAGAGAAAGTTATAATATTAATTTGTGAAAATTTTAATAATAACATTATAATTATTTTTATGAAAAATACTATATTCATAGCACGCCATGGAATTACTTCTTGGAATCAAGCAAAACGAATTTTGGGAAATTTGAAGGATTGTTAAAAGATAAATATAAAACTTCATATCCAGATGGCGAATCGTATGAAGATATTCATAATAGACTTTTAAAATCATCAATTTTGAAAAAAGAAAAGTTTTTAAATTTTAATCAACTCACCAAATTCATCAATAATTCGCACTTCTCGTTCAAGCCTTATACCAAATTGTTCAAATATTTTTGTTTGAGCAATCTTTTGTAATTCTAAAATATCTTTTTGTGTGGCCGTTCCGTCACTCATGAGGAAATTGGCATGTTTTTCTGAGAAAAAAGCTCCACCGTGTTTATAATTTTTAAACCCTGCTTTATCTAAAAACATTCCTGCAGGTCCTTCTTTTGGATTTTTAAAAAATGAACCGCCTGTTTTTCCAAAAGGTTGTTTTTGTTTTCGCATTTCCAAATATTTTTTCACATCAGATTCTATATCTAAAATATCTCGTTTTTTTAATTGAAGAATAACACTCCAAATAATATATTTATTTTTTTTACTATCTGATTGTAAATCGCTATGTCTATATAAAAAATTGAAAAAATCTTTATTTACTGTTATAAATTTTTGATTTTTAATATCAAAAAGTTCTGCTGATATAAAAATATCAGAAATTTCCATTTGTGGCACTCCTGCATTTCCTGCCAAAGCTCCACCAATAGTGCCAGGAATGGTTGCAAATGGAGAAAAATCTGCTGAATATTTTTTTGCAAATAAAAAAATTGGCATTATTTGTGCGCCAGCTTCACATTTGATTGTGCAAGTTGTGTTGTTATTTTCCATCAATTTTATATTTCTATTATTCATATATAAAACAGTTCCTCTAAATCCACTATCTGAAAACACTGTATTTGAACCTCCTCCTAATGTAAAAATATTTTTAGAATTATTTATAGTTTCAGAAAATATTGGATTAAAAAAATCTTCTTTTTTTTCTATTGTTACAAAAATATCTGCATTTCCACCAACACGAAAGGTTGTATATTTTGCCAACGATTTATTTTTTTGAATATTCATATAATTATAATTTTATCCTAATAATTTATTCTAATATTTATCCTAATAATTTTTTCTTAATTTCTTTTTCTACAGAATCTCTATTTTTGCAATATTTCAATCGAGATAATTGTTTGTATGCCTCGGCGGCTTCTGTATTTGGAGGTGTATTGTCGTATAATGTTTTCATTACAAATCCTCGAGATGTTGTATTATCTATATTCAATTTAATAAATGCATGATAATTAGGAATATTAATTAAATCTGTTTCAGAAAAAACAGGTTTAAATTCTTTTGCCATCATTTCGGCATCTTGTGCACCAATTTTAAAATTCATCATAGAGCCAACATTCCCAAAAACTGCATCTTTAATGGTGTGGTCTTCTTGCGAACCTTTTCCACCAGTTTGCATTTTTGTAATTTGAGAAATGTATTGATGCGCAATAATCAGTCCAAGTCTATATTTTCTGGCTTCAGATAAAATAGATGCAAAGCTTTCTGTTACAAAGTTTTGAAACTCATCTACATATAAAAAGAAATCTTTTCGTTCTTCTTCTGGAATACTAGATCGTGCCATTGCTGCCATTTGAATTTTAGAAACAATAATCATACCTAAAAGTTTTGCATTTAAATCTCCTAATTTCCCTTTTGAAAGATTTACTAAAAGAATTTTTTTAGTATTCATTACTTCAGAAAAATCGAACCCACTTCGTCCTTGCCCAATAATATTTCGTATTTGAGTATTTGTTACAAATGGCGTAAATTTAGATGCTAAATATGGAATAATTTCTTTTTTTTCTCTATCCGCAGATTTATCGTATTCTCCTTGCCAAAATGCTAAAACTGATGGTTTCGTTACTTTTTTAATTTTCTTTTTTCTGTATTCATCATCGGTAAAAATTCGAAGAATATCAAGAATTGTTGCTGGGTCATCATCATCTGACATCAATGTATGAACTGCATTTATAAAGTAATTTTGAAGTCTGGCACTAAAAACTTCTTCTCCAAAAAGTTTGATAAATATAGCCATGGCTTCATTTGCCATAAATTCTTTTTCATCTTCTTTTTTGGCATCTAAAATATTTAATCCCATTGGATTTTCTAAATCACCGGGGTCAAAAACAATTACATCATCGGCTCGTTCTGGTGGAATAAACGGTAAAATTCCTTCCACTAAATCTCCATGAGGATCAATTAAACATAAACCATGGCCATTTTTAATATCCTGATTAATCATCTGTGTTAAAAGTGTAGATTTCCCTGTTCCAGATTTCCCAATAAGATAAAAATGACGCATTCTATCATCAGACTTTATTCTTACTTCTTTGGTTTCTCCTTGATACTCACTTATTCCTAATAATAATCCTTTTTTGGGTAAATTACTGGGAGGGGGAGTCATTTTAAAATCTTGCCAATGAAGTTGTGGTGATGTGTTAAATTTTATATTTGGAAAATGATACAAAGCGGTAAGTTCGCTAGATGACATTATTTGTTCCCATTCATGACAATTTGAATGAATATATTCCCATGTCCAATAAAAAAATGGACGAGAGAAATATCTAGCTTCAAAATGTTTCTGTACAAATTTTATAGAATGATGGTTTGAATCTGTAAGACTGTTTAATCCAACTCCACCAAATGGGGCCATTGAATTTGCAATATCTGCCCAATATCCATCAGCAATATCTTGGTTTTTGTTTGATGCTGTTAAAACTCTGATGATAGTGTCGTATCCTTTATCTTGTAATTTTTCTTCCATTGCAGTAATTGCAGTTTGTTTCATAGAACTAATTTCTGGATTTTCTTCTTCTTTTTTTTCAAATCCTATAAAAAATTTAAAAATATTTATTAAAATAATAAGAGGATAAAGTGGAATACGCCAAAGTGAATATCCAATTATTTTTCCTTTTTTTAGTTTTTCTATGCTCTCTAAAATGTATCTTCTCCAGCTGGTTGTAGCTGGTTTTATTAAAATTTGAATTCCGATTTTATCATCAACTTGAACTTTTGATAATGCATTTAAAATATTATTCATAGGATCCGCATCCATTTTTTCCATAGATTTTAATGGATAAACATAAGAAGCTGAATAATGCAAATGTCCACCAGAAATATATTTTCTATTTTCTACAATTTCAGGTTTTTTTACTGGTTCTATTATTGATGATGGGTAAAGTGCTGTAATTTGTTTTGAGGCAGATTGTATAAAACTTTCAGGAATAGCAAGAATATATTTTATCATTCCTTTTTCTACTAAATATTCCAAAGACATATAGTCTTGTTTTATGAAATATTTTCGTATAAATGTTCCAGATTTTATAGATGAAAAACCATCCAATAACTGTGTCATTGCAGTTGTTAGTTTTATAAATGTTTTGTCTTGTCCATATTCTTCTCCCATTTCATCTTTTTCTTCTTTTGCATCTTGTCTTGGAATTTTTACTTGAATATATTTAAGTTTTTCAGCTCGTTTATAATCAAAATATATTGCAAAAATTTCTATACAAAAATTTATAAAAAAATACAAAACCATACTTATAAATACAGTTTTATATATTAAATTAAAAAGTATAAAGTCATATCCTAAAATTTCGATGGTGTATTGAAATATGTTTTCAAAATTCACAGGATTAAAAGGTTATATTAATTTTTATTGATGATATTCTATCATAAAATTTAAAAATTTCTAAATATCTATTGTGAAATCTGAATAATTAAATTTTTCTGGAAATGGATTTTCTCTTTCATTTACTTTTTTTATTGTTTGTAAAGAAAGATTGCTATCAAAAATATTTCCTAAGATTTTTTCTTCTATTTCTGCTGCAGTTTTTGCCGAAGAATATAAGGTGTTTATATTTTGAAAATCTTGTAATTTTTGAATTTCTAAAATATCGTCTATATTTTTTATATCTAAAATTTTCCAAAAAGTTGTTTGTATATTTTGAATATTTTTTAAACCTACTGCATTTACGGTGTTTATATTGGTGATGTGTTTTGTAATATAAAAAAGAAAAGAAAGTTCTTTTTTTATTTTTTCTATATTTTTTTCATCATGAATTTTATCTTGAGCAAGTGCGTATAAATGCATGAAATTTTCAGATATATTTTTACCTTGTATGTCAAATCTTGTAATATTTATATTATCTTCTTTGTTGATGTATGGAAGTGCTATATATTGAAAAATTTGTTTTGCATGAATAAGAGAATCAGCCCATTTATTTATAATTTTACTCATTATAAAATGAAGCATAGTTGAGAGTTTCAGTTGTTCTTCTTGTGGTAATTTGTGTATATGTGTATAAAAAATTTCTCCAATAATTTTTTTTGTTGGTTTTATAGAAAATCCATTAGCCATATTTTCTAGTATTTTTTTTGTTGTGATAGCACTTTGATATTCTGGAATAAGTAATATTTCAGATATATGATTTTTTCTTTCTTCAAAATTCATTTTTTCAATTTCTACAGATGTTTTTTGTTGAAAATCAGGAATGTCACATTCTGTATAAATATGTTGAATGTATGAAATTATTTTATTTTTATTATTCATGTTTATGTTTAAATAAATTTATTTTATTTTAATTTTAACTGAGAAATTTCTTTTGAATTTTTTTCTGTAGAAAGAATTTTAGGATTTCCGTTTATAGAAATAGCTATATGATATTTGGGATCTGTTAATACTAGATTTTTTGAAATAGAAAGAATTGTGGCTTCATGTTTTGTTCCGCTTTCATCTGTATAAATAACAATATCATCTTTTTTCAATTCTAGTGGAATTATTTTTTTGATAATATCTGGAAATTTTTGTAAAAAGTTAGTTTTTAATGTATCGATTGCTACTTCTGTTGTGTTGTTTTGTAAATCATCAAAAAAAGAAATTGCAGTATTTGAAAGTATATCTGTCAGATTTTGTATATTTTCAGAATTTGTGTTATTTGAAGGTTTTATAAAATTTGTAAGAAATGCTTTTCCATATAATTGAATAGAGGTTTTAATAGTCTCTTTTGTAATATTTGTGTCTATGTTTTTTTCTATAGAAAATTGTTTTGTCCAAAGTGCAACATTTATAATAGAAGAAATTTGTTTAAAAATCAGAGTTTGTAATCCTTCTTTTTCTCCAAATTGTTGAATTCCAGCAATAGATTTAAATGGTGTTTCCATTGCTAATTTTATGTATTTTTCAATGTGTTGAATATTGTTAAGTTGTTCTAAATTTTTAGTTTCTTCTAAATTTTCAGTTTTATTATCTTCTAATTCTAATAATTCTTTATAAACAATTTCGTGTATTTCTTCTAATTCTAGGTTTTTATTGTTTTCTTCACTTTCTTGTATTGGTAAAAGCATAGAATGTAATTCTGGAATTATTTTTAAAAATTTAGATTTATTATCTGATTCTGATTGATTTTCAGATTTTAATAAATGTATTAAGTCTTTTCGTCGTTCTACAATTTTTTTTACTAAATTGTTAGAAAATTCATCTCTTTTTTGTTTTTCTCTGTATAAAATTTTATTAAATATTTTTTGATGTTTTGGATCTATTTTTAATTGATTTGCTTTTTGGTCTGTTAATTCTCCAATATTCATCATTTTTAAAGGATTTGGATATTTTTTTTCGTTTTCTGTTCTTTGTGTATAAAGATTTTGATTAAATTCTTCAATTCTTTTATCTCTCAATTTTTTTGCTTGTGTGTCAAAATGTGTAATTCGTGTTTTAATTTCTTTTATATGTAATTGAGATGGTTTTTCTTTTTTATTTGCAATTGAAAAATCTATAAATGAAATAAACATTAATTCATTTATAAAATCTAAATCTTCTGAGAGTATTTCAATATCTTCGTCTGATAATTCATCTATGCTTTGTATTTGTTGAAACGGTTCTAGGCTAAAATGTAATTCTTCTAAAGTAATATTAATTTTTTTTAATATATTTTTTGTTAATTCATTTTTAGGAATGCTGATAAGTGCATTTTTTATTTTTTGTATTTTTACTTCTTTAATTTTGTCAAGTCTTTCAAGTCTTCTATTTTCTTTTTCCTCTTCTTCTAATATTAATTTTTCTGCCTCTAAATCTGTTTCTTCTATTTCTTCGGTGTCAATTTTAGTATTTGTATTGTTTGTTTCTAAATTTTCAGAATCTTCTTCTCCTTTTATTTTCAGTTTCAGTTTAGATTTATCAAATTTATCAATAGAATACTCTCCTGAAGGAGAAATATATACTACGGTTGCGATTTCATCTTTTATTCCAATAATTTCTCCGTCAGCTGGTTTTTTATCATCTCCTTCGCTCACAAAAAAACTAACAGCAGTTCCAACTGCCATTTCATTTTCTCCGCTAAGTTTCTGAATACCAGAATTAGGCATATTTTTTATTTATATTTGTTTCAAATTTTATTTCACATCATTTTACATGGATTTAAGATAAATTGCAAATTTTTATTTGCAATTTATTTGATATGAATGATAATATGTTTTGATAATCAAATTTATCAAAACATATTATCAAATAATTTTAAATAAATATATGACTAGACTAGGAAATATAGGAGCGAATGTAGAAGAGAGTGTAGAAGAATTAGATGAGATTAAAGATATTTCATTAAGTCCACAAGTAGCAGAGATGTTACATGATAAAATAGAGATTTCTTATGATGAATTAGTTGAAAAGCAACTAAAAGTAGATTTCTTAAAACAAAGTTTCCCAACCGGAGAAAAAAAACAATCTTTGAAAGAAGTTATTTTAAATGCAAAAAAATCAGTTAAAGATAAAACGGGGATTTCAAGACGAGATTTTTTGAAAACAGCTACTGCAGTTACTGCCTCAGTGGTATTACCTTCTACTTTATCTGCAGAGGAAGAGGTTAATTCTTCTGTTGCATTGATTGCAGATCTAGATAAAAGATTAAAATCTGGAGAAGTGTTAAGGCCACAAGATCTCAAAGATTTATTTGAAAAAGCACAAAAATCTAATTTTATTTCAAGTAAAAATGAAAAGACTCTACAAGGAGGAGCTTATTATTTTGGAGCAACTGTTGGAGGAAGTTTTGCAGGTGGAAAGCTTGATACTGTATTAGATGGAATAAATGCTACTTTTTTAAAAGAATTATTAGCCGTTACTCCTGCTTCAGGGCTTACACTTTCCGCATTTGAAGCGTGGAGAATAGATATGTTAAAAAAATCAGAAAATGTGGAAGATCAAAAAATGGGACATCATGAATCTCATGAATTTTATGGAAATATGTATTTGGTATTGGTGATGTCATTTCTTGCAGATTTTGCAGAACAAAAAATCCAAGTAAGTCCTCAAATTGATGAAATGATGGAAAATCAATTTACTACTTTTAATACAATTTCAGGAGGGTATCAATTAAAAGAGCAAGATAATCGTCCAGAATATTCTGAAAAAGCCGAATATATTGAACATTTTAAAAAAGCAGAAAATGATTTTATAAAAGCACAAACAGATTTACTGGTGTATTCTGTTGGTTCTTCTGTAATAGCTCCTGTTACTGTTTATGCAACATCTACATTTGCAAATGCTTCAAAGGAAAAAATGGCAAAATCAGGATATGAATATTTTTTATCAGCAGCTATTTTAGGCGGGAAAACAGAGGATGAGGCTAAAAAATTTGCAATTGAAGAATCAAATAAAGCGAATAATAGATTTATGCATTTTAAGCTTACGTTTATTGATAATGTTATTGCAGGTTTAGGTGTTGATGGACCATGTATTCCTGTATTTTTAAAGTTATATGAAGCAGGAGGAGTTAACGCAATTATAAATTATTATACAATGATGATTCCTAATATTATGAAATATTCATTAACAGGAATGACACAGATTCTGTATAATAACTTAGTGAGTAATCCTGTTGATAATAAATCTATAATAGATAGGACATCACCATATTTAAAAGTTTTAACTCAAGGTATTGGGGAAGTTCTTTGGAATGGATCATTAATTAATATATCTCTTTTAATGGAAATGAAAAAACAAATTTCACAAAAAATAACAGCTAGAGATATAAAAGTAACAAAAATGATTAAAGATGATTTGGGTGAATTGGAAGGTGCAAATAATACAGAGTTGTTTGAAGTAATGTTAGATAGCTTAGGAAAAGAGGCTCAAGATACTCCTTTTCAGTTTAGTTTGGCGGAAAGTGCTAAAGAATTTCCAAGTGTTCTTTCGCGTGGAGTTTTTGAATCAGTAGAGTCAATAAATCCATTTTCAAAAAAATCGAATGAATATATTACAACTTTTTCTGCTGCTACACAAGAACAGGAGAAAAAGGATATTGCAGAAGAAATTTCTAAAATTAGTAGAAATATTGCGAGAAATCAGACTACTATAAATAGATCAAATAATGATATTATTATTAAAAATAAAAAACAATCTATTGATGATTTGCAATCAATTTTGCAAAAATTAAAAGAAAAGCAAGATTATATTAATTCTATTTCAAGCGAAGAATATACAAGAACAGTAAAAGCAGCAAGAAATTCTTTTGAACAGCATAGAAATTTTATTTCATTGAGAACAGCAGAAGAAAAAAATCTTACAAATCAGGTTAGAACAACGCTATTAAACAGATTTTCAGCATTAAAGACATGGAAAGATGGTTCTGTTTCAGAAAGGAGAGATGTTTTAGAGTCATTAATAGAGCATGATATAACTCTTCAAAATGAAATGAAAAAAAATTCTCATTTAAATAAATTATTAGAAATAGAAGGAGTTGATGAAGAATTGCATGATGAGCAATTACATAGTTTATTATTTCAATTGTTAGGAAGGTCTATTCATACAAAAAGTGATACATTTAAATCATTTTTGATAAAAGAAAATGGGCAAAAGAGATATACAAAATTGACAAAGCTAGAATATGCAACATGTGCAGAAAAAGGTTTAGGATTATTTATTAAAGATTATCAGCTTCAGAAAGATTTTCATGTAGAAGGACATCGTGAAGCGGGTTTGGAAGTTTTTGGTGCATTGTCTGGACAGTTAACAGCTGCCGCATTAATGGTTTCTCTTGTTGGATTTCTTTCTACTAAAAAAATAAAACTTTCAGATGAATATGAAGACAGGTTACTCGCTTCATTGGATTCGGTTATTAATAATACAGAAAATAGTGAGTTAGTGTCTGATGTTTTAAGGGATTTACTTAAAACGGTTAATGCAGAAAGAGGAGAGCTTTCTCCGCTTCAATTATCTAAATTAGATGAGGAGTTTATTGCTTTGGATACAGAAATTCATAAATACTTAGAACTGAGGAACTCTGAAAACAATAAAAAACCTGAACCGAAAGATACTATAGGTATTATAAAACAATCATCGAATGTTCTTGCAGATATCTTTAAGATTACTCGAATGGAAGAGTTGTCAGGGCAACTTGGAACAATATATACAGCGGGTGCAATTGGTACTCCTGTTGCAGATAATATTGCTGCAGTTCTTTTTATGATTGCATCTGGACAAGTTTCAATTGAAGAAATTTATGGTGAAGAAATTTTAAATGAAAAAATATCTCTTCCAATTTTTGGACTTGATCCCATAACAGGTCTTGCAAAAGAAATGACAATAAAAGAATCTTTAATTATTATTGCAGCAATGCTTGGTATAAATTTAGGAAATGGAACATTATTTGGAAATGGAGTGCAACTTGCAGAGAAAAAAATTCAAGTAAAAAAATCTAATTCTTCTAAAATTGGAGATCTAGATCTTGAAGAAGTAAATGTTACTGATGATATGCTTGGTAATACTGTGTTTACAAATCCGTATTCTCGTCTTGCTGATATGTGGACAGCTATAGATGTGTATAAATTATTATCTTTTGTCACAAAGCAAATTAATGAAAAAGGACCACAAATGAAAATTATAAAAAAAGAAAAAGTAAGAAATACTGAACATCACTAAAAATAACCCCCTACTTCCCCCAAATATCTTTCTGATTTCTGTAATATAAAATTGGGAAAATTCCAAGTGTAAGCAGTGCAGAAAACGACAATCCAAAAACAATTGACCATGCAAGCCCCGACCATACGGGGTCTCCTGCAATGGTTAGTGATCCTAAAACTGTTGTCATAGATGTAAGTAATATTGGTCTTAATCGAGTTTTTCCAGTTTCTATCAATGCTTCTTTAATTCCAAATCCTTGATCTCGTAAAATTTCTAAATATTCTAGATAAATAATTGCATTATTTACTACAATTCCTAAAAGGGCAATAAATCCAATAAGTGCAGTGGCTGTTAAAAATGTTCCGTTTAATGCATCTAAAATTGCAAATCCAGGTAAAATTCCAAGAAATGCAAGTGGAACTGTTGCCATAATTAAAACAGGAATCATAAATGATTTAAATTGCCCAACTAAAATGGCATAAACAAGTGCAAAAGCAACTCCAAGAGCCATAAGTAAATCTTTGAAATTATCAAGAGTCATTTCAAATTCACCACCCCATTCAACTCGAACAGCTTCACCTGTTTTTTTGTCTAATAAATCAATTCCATACAATGAAAAATTTTCTATTTCTATAATATCAGAATTTGCATCGTCAAAAATAGCAAATATAACATCTATCATTGCGTATACAACACTTCGACTTTCCATTTCTGCATAAATTTCAGATTCTGATCTATGATCATTTTTTAGTAAAACTTGTGCTGATGTATTTTTAATTTCTTTTGTAACAGCTGAAATAGGAACCATTTGTCCTGCAGAATTTTTTACTGCAATTTTTTTGATATCTTCCAATTTTTCTCTTTTCTTTTTTGGTATAGAAAGCTCTATAACAGATTGTTCTTTTGCACTATTAACAGAAAAACTTGAAATGATAGATGGTGTAACTGCTAAATCTAATGCTTTATAAATTGAATATGAAGACACATTATTGAGTTTTGCTTTTTTATGATCTATTACCAGTGTTGTTCGTGTATATAAATGCTGATGAGATGAATCTATGTCTACAACACCGTCTGTTTTATAAAGAATTTTTTCTATAAATTGTCGAATATTATTTTGTGCATTTTGTTTTTCGCCTATCACTCTTACTACTAATGTAGAAAATACTGGAGGTCCTGGTGGGTCTTCCACTACGCGCACGGTAGCATTATCAGAAGTGATAAATGGAGAAATTTTAGCTCTGATTTCTTCTGCTTTTTCTTCTGAACTTTTTTCTTTTTCATCATTAAAGCTAATTAAAAGGCTTGATTGATGTTCTCCAGTTCGTCCAGAAAACCCTCTGAATAATCCATTGAAATCTACAACAGGAGCTGTTCCTGTAAACATAGCAATACTTTCTATATCGTCTAATTCGTTTATATATTTTTGAATTTGCAATGCAAGATTTTGTGTTTCGTTACTGCTAGTTCCTTCTTGTTTGTCTACGGTTACCCATAGTGTTTTATTATCTGCTTTTGGAAGCATTTGAAAATGCACAAGTTGAAGAGGTATAAAAATAAAAACTCCAAACATTGATAAAAATACTATAGAAATTATAGATTTTTGTTTTGCATCACTTTCTAAGATGTTTTTGATTTTTTCTCCATACCAATCTTGAAATTTGTCAAATCCAGATTTTTTTTCTAAATCTTTTGTTATTTTAGTATCTGCAGAAATAATTTCTTCGCCAGTGCTAAGCTTAATTTTTTCTGATTTTTGTTTATTTAATTCAAATTCATGTTTGTTGCATGTAAAAAAGAATTGAGATAAAAACGGAGTAATAACATATGCAACAAAAAGTGAGCAAATAAGTGCTGCTGGAACAAAAAAGGCAAGTGGTCCCATATATGCCCCCATCATTCCAGAAATTTGGGTAAGTGGTAAAAATACAATTACAGATGTGAGTGTTGATAAAAATAATCCAACTCCTACTTCTTGAACAGCATCTGCAATTTTTTGTAGTTTATCTCTTCCGTCTTTCATTTGAATATTTCTATAAATATTTTCAACAACTACAGTTGCAGAATCTACCAATAATCCCAATGATAAAATAAGTGCAAAAAGAGTTACTTTGTTGATAGTTTGGTCTCCCATCAATCCCACAAAAAATACCATAAAAAGAGAAAGGGGGATTGCAATTGCAACCAGTGATGCAGCTCGTCCTCCCAAAAAAATCATTAAAATAAGCATTACAATTACAATACTTTGAATTAAATTTGATCCGAGCCCAAAAATCGCATCTTCTGCAATTTTTGCAGTATTTCGAACATTTACAATTGTGATATTTTTGTTTTCTTCTTTTTTTGAAAGTTTAGATATTTTTTCAAAAACTCTATTCATTACATCAGATGTATTTTCTCCTTTTCGTTTTGCTACAGATAAATAAACAGCATCTTGATTATGAAGTTGATTTTTATGAGATAAGTTGACATATGATGTTTTTTCTGTGTATCCGTCTGTAATAGTTGCAATATCTCCAAGAGTAATTCCATTTCCAATAATGATACTTTCTGCTTTTTGAGCTGAATTGATTTCTGTATCAATTTCAATTTCATGTAAAAATTTGTTTGTTCGTAAATTTCCAACAATAGCTCTTCCGTTGTTCATTTTTAATGCACCCGCAACTTCTTCTAGTGATAAATTTTGAGATTTTAATTTTTCAGGATCTACAATAATTTTAAGTGCTTTTCGTTCTCCTCCTGTTACTTCTACATTGGCAATTCCTTCAATTTTTTGTAATTCTCTACTCATTACAATGGCTTTTTCTCGCATTGTATTTGCTGATATTTCATTTGATGTAATAGCCCACACACCAATAGCAACATCATCTGGAGAAATTGTTTTTATAAGAGGTTGAGAAATATTTGGATTTTGTGCTAAATCTAAATTTTCACTAATTTTAGAAAATACTTTTACTTTTGATGTTTCGAGATCTTCTCCTACCAAAAATTCTACTCGTACAACAGAAACACCTCCTTCAAAAGATTGAGAAGAAATTGTATCTACACCTTTTATTTCAGCAAGTTTTTCTTCAATTTCATCTGTTACAAATTCTTGAACTTCTTGTGCAGTGGCTCCTGCAAATTGTGTTTGTACGGCAAAAGCAGGAAGTGTTACTTCTGGATTATATTGTTGTGGCATTCCAAAAAACCCAAATGCTCCAGTTGCAACAATAAAAACCATTACTAGCCAAGATAAGGCTCTGTTTTCTAGAAAAAATTTTGTAATATTTCCAAACATTTTTTTATATAAAATAAAGAATATAAATAAGATAATGTTAGTATCTCATATACTATTGGGGGTGTCTAGAAATCTATTTACTAAATAATTATTGATTTAAAATAAAATATTGTAAAAAGTCTTTGACCTTCGTTTTATTTTAATCTATACTCATTCGGCTATACGCCGAGATGGCGAAATTGGTAGACGCGCGAGACTCAAAATCTCGTTTCCTTCGGGAAGTGTGGGTTCGATTCCCACTCTCGGCACCAGAAAATCTTATTTATATATTTTCTTTTTATGAACGAAACAACTATTAAAGCACAAGTACGAAGTACTGAAGAACGACCAAGAGATATTAGAGAGAGTGGGTTGATTCCTGCTGTTGTCTATGGTTTTGGTTTGGAGTCTACTCCAATTCAATTTGATTACCAAGAATTTCGAAAAGCATTTCGAATTACTGGTAAATCTACAGTTATGACTATCGATTTAGATGGAAAACAAATTTCTACTCTTATTGCAGATATTCAATATAATCCACTTACAGATTTATATGATCATATCGATTTTCTTGCAGTAGATGATTCTGCTCCTGTAAAAACAACAATTCGAATTAAATTTGAAGGAATGTCTCCTGCAGAAAAAAATCTTCAATCTGTTATTAGTAAACCAAATACAAGTATTGAAGTTTCATGTCTTCCAAAATTGATGCAAAAAGAAATTATTGTGGATTTGGGAGTATTAAAAAACTTTTTTGATAAAGTAACAGTGGCTGATCTTGCTATTTCTTCTCAAGAAGGTGTAGAAGTTATTACTCCTGCTGAAGCTGTTATCGTTCAAGCAAGCACTCCAAAAGGGGGAATTCAAGATTCAAAAGAGGAAGAATTGTAAAATTTTATATTTTTTTGATAAAAATTAAAAAAATCTAAATTATTTTAGATTTTTTTTTTATTTTCTTATTTTTATTTGCTAAATGTAGTATATATATGATATGTTTACTTTTGCATTTTTTCGCCAAAGGAGACAATTACTGTTTACCCTTTCGCGTGAAGGATTTATAATTATTCTTTCATCCATAAAACTATGAGTAAATCACTTGTGCATTACGAGTCAATGTTTTTGTTTGCTCCAGAGCTTGCTGAAACAGCTATACAAAAAGAAGTAAAAATTCTTAAAGAAAAAATTTCTAAACTTGCAGAGCAAGAAAACGCTATTACCTTTGAAGATCATTGGGGAAAACGAAAATTAGAATATGCTATTAAAAAACGAGATACTGGGTATTATGTTGTTTTACAATATAATTTTCCACCTTTAGAAATGAGAGATTTTGATGAAGAACTTCGTCTTGATGCTAATATTCTTCGGCATTTAACAATTAAAGTTCCTGCAAAAGAGAAACAACCACTTACGTATGAAGAAGTTTCTGCAGAATATCAAGATTTTATTGATGAAAAAGTTGCAGGAAAACGAAAAGTTAAGAAAATTTCTAATAGAAAAGAAAGTCTTAATGTTAAAAAATAAGCAAAATTAATCATTTTATTAAACGAAAATATGGCAAAACCAAATTCAACAATGGTCGATCGAAAAAAGAAAGATCAATTTATTTCTCGAAAAATTGAAGTAATTGATTATAAAAACTTTCCTCTTTTAAAAAGAGTAGGAGTTTCATTTTACGGAAAAATTAAACCTCGAAAATATACAGGTACGCAACTTCAAAACCAAAAACAAATGGCAGTTGCTATCAAACGAGCACGATTTATGGGACTTCTTCCATTTATCAAATAATAATTAATTATTATATTATAATAGTCTCTTCTACTAGAGAAGAACATTCTTTAAACTTTATATACTATGGCAAAACAAGGAATACACCCTGAATATACAAAAACTACATTTATTTGTGGTTGTGGAGCAAAACATGAAATTAATTCTACAATGGCATCAGAAGTTCATATCGATTTATGCTCTGAGTGTCATCCATTTTATACTGGAAAAACTCGAACTATTGATACAGCTGGTCGAATGGATCGGTTCCGAGCTCGAGAAGCTGCAGCAAAAAAATAATGTAATTAAATTTTTATTTCATGATATTCAATACTTTCTTCTTCTGGCTTTTTGCATATTTCTATCAAAAATAGAGAAGAATTTATTGAACTCATTTCATAATTAATTACAAAACTTCTCTATTTTTACGATATGTATAATAGAGAAGTTTTTTTTTTACATTTATACATTTATACATTTATACATTTATATACTTATATATTTACTATTTATTCAAAATTTATGTCTTATCAAATTATTAAAAAATTACCTACGGTTGAAGAGCTTCATTCAAAATTTCCACTTACAGACGAATTGCATGAGCAAGTTCAAAATGATATTCAAGATATTCAAAATATCTTAGAGGGAAAAGATTCTCGAAAAATCATGATTATTGGTCCGTGTAGTGCTTGGCCTTCTGAATCTGTAATTGAATATGCAAAAGCATTACTTCCTTTAAAAGAAAAATATTCTCATCTTATAAAATTTGTGATGCGAGTATATATTCAAAAACCACGAACTACTGTTGGTTGGGTTGGTCCTGTAAATCAGCCAAATCCTCTTGAAGATGCTGATATTGCAAAAGGTTTTGAGTATTGTAGAAGTATGATGCTTGATGTTATAAAACTTGGATATGCTATTGCAGATGAGGTTTTATATACGCATAAACGAGGTTATTTTACAGATTTATATTCTTGGGTAGCAATTGGTGCAAGAAGTACAGAAGATCAAGAGCATAGATTATTTGCATCGATGCTTGATATTCCAGTTGGAATGAAAAATTCTACAGATGGAAATATTCAAAAAGGTATAAATTCTGTGATTGCTGCACAATATTCTCATAATTTTGCGATTGCTGGAGATCAAATTAAAACAGATGGGAATTCATATGCTCATTTAATTTTGAGAGGTGGGAATAATAAAAGTAATTATGATATAGAATCTTTAATTGCAGCTACTACTGGTTTAGTATCTAAAAAAGTGCAAAATCCTGCAATTATAGTAGATTTATCTCATGATAATTCTATTAATACTGAAACTGGAAAAAAAGACCCATTAAAACAACCAGAGATTTTAAATTCAGTTTTAGAAAGCATGAAGCAAGAGCCAAGTTTAAATACTTCTATAAAAGGGTTTATGGTTGAAAGTTTTATAGAAGATGGAAATCAAAATGTAAATGCATGTACATCTTTATCAGATGTAAAAAAAGGCGTTTCTATTACAGATGGATGTATAGGTATTGAAAAAACAAAAAAAATGATTGAAGATTTTGCAGAAAAATTGGCTGAATAATTATTTAAATATTGAATAAATAAACAAAAAGTACTACACTTCTAGTACTTTTTATTTATACATATATGAATACAAAAAATACGAGTCAATTAAAAACAATTGTAATAGATAATTATGATTCTTTTGTGTTTAATATTGTGCAATATATTGGAGAATTGGGTGGAAATCCAGAAGTTTTTCGTAATGATGAGATAACAGTAAAGGAAATAAAAAAGATGAATCCATCTCATATTGTTATTTCTCCTGGACCTGGAGATCCTACAGATAGAAATTATTTTGGTGTTTCTTCTGATGTTATTTTAGAGTTGGGAAAAACTATTCCAGTTTTTGGTGTATGTTTAGGGCATCAGGGGATTACATCTTGTTTTGGTGGAAATGTAATAAAAGCACCTGTTATAATGCATGGAAAAACTTCAAATATTACACATAATTCAAGTGTTATATTTAAAAATATAAAGTCTCCTTTTGTTGGAATGAGGTATCATTCGTTGGTAGCAGAAGAAGAAACTTTTCCTGATTGTTTAACGGTTACAGCTCGTGTTTTTGATGAAAATTCAAAAAATAATTCTGGAATGATTATGGCACTTGAGCATAAAGAATTTCCAATTTACGGGGTTCAATTTCATCCAGAATCTATTGGTTCGCCAAGTGGAAAGCAAATGATAAAAAATTTTTTAAGCATTAAATAATTTTTTTATAAATGAAAACAACTGATATGTTTTTATCGGCAGAAGAAAGAAAATTTGGAAAAGAAAATTTTCCAATTATTTTAACTGTGCAAAAAATGCCACAAGGTCAAGTTTTGTCTCCTTATATTATCTCTTTACGAGGAAGTACAGGAGCAAGAAAGCTTAATAATGTTGGAGTTCAAAAGAAAATATCTCAAAAATTATTTCAAGAAGAAAATTATATAAATAATACAGAAAAAATAAATAATACAGAAAATAATAAAAATTTGTTTGTAGAACCAAAAGAAGATGAAGTTTTATCTTCTATAGAAGACATGTTTAGGGGAAAAAATGCACGTGTTGAGTTTAAAAATAAAGCAACAGTTACAGAAAATACATTGTATAAAATTCCATCACAGCAAGAGCAATTTCAAAAAATGAGAAGTGAGAAAAAGGGGTTTGTTCGCTCTTGGTTTGGTGATTTTTAATTTAATTTCTATTTTCTTCTGCTTTCTAATATTTTAGAAATAGTATGTACTATTTTTTCTTCATGAATAAGAGAATAGAGAGCTGATAAGTGTTCAAGTATAGATGATTTTAATTCTATAATAGAGTTTGGATTTTCTTTGAGTATAGTTTTTATTTTTTCAATAACTTTTTTTCGAATAAAGTTGTCAATAAATTCTTTAGTATTTGCTTCTATTCCAGGAGATGAAAGCAATTTTTTGGTACTGCTCGAAATAGTCTCATCAGTGTGAAACATCATATTCAAAATATGTGGAATGTGTTTATCAAGCCCCATTTTTATAAATGTAATTAAGCAGTGTTTATGAATATGAGGATTAGTTTCTTTTTTAAAAATTGAACGAATTTGTGGTAGGAAATTATACAACTTTAATTCACCAATTGTATAAATTCCACTCATTTTCATATCTAAATTTTTACTTTTTATCATCTCTAAAATATGTTTTTTCAGATCTTTTCTATATCTTTTAAATTGCCATAAAGCAATAATACTTGCTGATTTTAAGTATGAATCTGGGCTTTTTAAAAAAGGCTGAATGTAATAGGCAATAGAAATATCTTTGAAATATGAACATCCTAATATTGCACAAAAAATAGTGTCTCTTTCTTCTTTTTCAATATTTATATTATGATTATTTTTAGAAAGTGTTGAAATAAGAAATGATGCAATTTCGGGGTGTTGCATATCTTTAAACACTTTGATTACAGCAAGTCTCAGTTTTTTTGAATCGGCATTTAAAAAAACTTTTTGTAATGAGTTTATAATTTTATGTCGTGAAAAAATTTGATTAATCATTAGTTTTTTAAGGCTTTTGTATTTTCCAAAAGCTTTTACTGCGGATAATTGAATTTCTTTGTCTATGTGATGTAATGCCCACAGGAGGTCTGGAATAGCTGAATCTTTTTGTAATTCACCAAATGCTTCTAATATTTTTTTTTGTATAAGAATTGGTTGATTTTTTTCTTTTAAAAGTTTTGATAATATATGAATTGTATTTTTATGTCCATTTTGGGATAAAATTTCTATAGCATCAAATATTTCTTCTATAGATTCTTCGTTTTGTAAATTATGTAAAGCTAAATATGTATATTGTTTTTTTATATTATAATAATGATATAAAGCGCCTCCTAAGCATAAGAGAAGTATTACTGAACAAAAAATATAAAACTCCATAAATCCATACTCTAACTTAAAGAAAAAAACAGAGATAATCATTGCAAATAAAGATGCTAAAATCATTCCTATTGGACGCGCAAATCCTTCTAAAAATTCTTTAATTTCTTCTCTTATATGAGAAGAAAAAACATAAAAAGACGAATGATATGAATTTCTTGATAATCCGCCAATTACTTCATATACTCCTTTTCCGAGAAGTCCTATAAAAAACGATCCAGAAATAAGTGTGAAAAATGTTGCAAAAAATTGAATAAATGGTTGAATAAAAATAGATTTTACAATTCCTAAAAAATGTTGAATTTTTGAGGCAACTGTTATTTGTAATAATAATAATATTCCATATGTCCAAAGATGAAATGCTCCAATTCCATGGGCTAATTCTTGCATAACTTGAGCTTGGGCTACATGTTCATGGTCAAATAAAACACTGGCAGACATTGCATAAATTAATTCGATTAAAATGTATCCAGCAGATTGTAATAATACAAAAAAGAATAAACTTACAACCAGTTTATTTTTTTGCAGAATATTATAATAATTTTTTAAGCAAGATTTTTGTATTTCGTCTTTTTTTAATTTATATAAACTATTTGCATTTATAATTTTATTATATGTTTGATTGTTGATAAGTTCATGAATGTATTGAACAATAAAAAATAGAAAAAATAGTGAAGCCCATCCTATCAGTAATGCTTCTGGGCTAAAAAAAGATGGTAATGTGAAGGCAATAATTCCAGAAATAAGTCCTCCAATCGGTTCACCAGATTCAATAATAGGAAAAGCTTCTTCGCTTTCAAGAGGTGAAAAAGATGTTTCTGCATATATAGAAAATAATATATTGAGTTGGGTTACTCCAATTGAAAATAAAATACCAACGCTTGTAATAAGTAAAAGTAAAGAGTTGTTTAAAAAATGTAAAATAAAATAACTAGAAACAATTAAAATTCCTAATAAAACAGATGAATATCGTAATAAATTTTCTACAGAAAATTTGTGATTTAATGCATTTGTTACAAATGTTCCAACAAGTGTTCCTATCGAAATGAATACAAAAAGCAGTGGTAGTTGAGTAGCTCCGTAATATGCAAGAAAATATGAAATTAAAATGGTAAATCCTAATACGGTTCCTCCATGCAATAAAAATCGCATGGTCATTAACCATAGCGATTTTTGTAATGCTTTTTTAGTAAGAGATGTATCCAACCCTAAAAAGCGTAATATGTTAAATTTATTTATATTCATGTTTTTTTCTAAAAAAATTACACTAAAAATGTGTATTTATCTACAATTCGTTCGTCTTCTGTTGTAACTCGTGGTCCAGTTTTTAATGCATGAACAATTTCTTTTACCAGCTCTACTGGGTCGTCATGAAAAAATACTCGTCCTCCAGTTTCTCTATTGCATTGTTCAATTATTTCTTTTAAATGTTGAGCAACTCCTGTAGTAGAAGTTAAAACTCCCACATATCGCCCTTCGTCAAAAGCTACAGAAAATTCATTTAATGTTCCCATTCCTCCACCTAAAACAATAATTGCATCAGAACATCGGATATTTAAAACATCTCTATACATCAATCCTTGTCCACTATATAAAATCATATCATATGGATCTACTGGAGATGAAAATTTATCAATATGTTCTTTTCTTGAAAATGCAGGAGATACTCCCATTACAAATCCACCTGCTTTTTTTGCTGCAATTGCTGCATCGTTTGGAAGTCCTGGGCAAGCTCCGTTTAATAAAATATGTCCAGATTTTGCAATTTCTTCACCAACAATCATTGCGAGTTCAGTGTTTTCTTTTTGTACTATAGATGGTCCTTGTGCTGATCCCATTACTCCAATTCTAAATTTATGAGAAAATGGTGTTTTTAAAAATTCATCAGATAGATTTTTCATGTTTTTGTGTATAAATATTAAAATTAAATATGTGAAATTGCTTTCATATCAGTATATCAAAAAAATACTATTTATTCAAATGGAAAAATAGTTTATATTGAATATGTCTCTTTTGAACGACTATCAATCGTGAAAAATATGAAAATATTTGAGAGTTTGGGAAGAAAGCATTTTTTATGTGATTAGACCTCAACAGTTTTGAATAGATGTAAAAATCTGGTTTGCCTGTTAGCAAAACAACTAAGAAAAAATTGAGATGGTACCTTCTAAAATTATTTAGAATCTCATGCAAAATATATTTTGTGTGGGATTTTTTTGTAATAAATTTTGTATGGGTGAAGAAAAAGATTTTATTTGGGCTATAGGAGATGATGATAAGGAGGAGCGAAAATATTATGAAGGAGATAAAATTTTAAAAAGTAAAACAGAGTATAGGATTAATTGTAAGTATACTTATGATTTTTTATCGAATCCTTCTACAGATTCTTATGAAGAAGTAATAGAGAATAAATTTTATAAAAATATAAGTTTTAATGAAAGGCAAAAAACAAAACCTGAAATAAACAAATCGTATGTAGATGAATTAAAAGAGTTAAATAAGAAAGAAGTAGATATGGCTGAATTGGATATTCAATCTCAAATTGAGAATTATTCATATCCACCTTATATACCACATGGACCTCCTGATATCATTGTACTAATAATAAATTCATATCTTCTTTTGATAGATATAAATCTGAAATTTGAATTTAATGAAACTGAAACAATTGATGCATTTAAAAGCTTAAATTTAAAGAGTAATACAGTTTTAGATTGTGTAATTATAAGAGGTTTGACACTAGAAAATGTAAATAATTTTGAAGTTGATGAAAGTGTAGTATTTAAAAATGTATTATTTTTAGAAGTAGATGAAGAGATTAAAGATTGTATTAAAAAACGATTATCAGAAAAACAATTAAAAAATTCTTATTTTGATGATTCTAAAAAACTAAGTGAATTTATGAACAATAGATCTAAGGAAAAAGATTTTTATATCAATCAAATCTTAATAGAATTAGAGATGAGCAAAAAAGAGAACAAAAATTATAAAAACCAAGAAGAGATGCGGGCTAAAGCAGGTATTGAAAAAATTTGTTCTGATTTTGCAAAAGAAGAGTCAAATTGGGGAATTGGATTAATATGTTTTTTAGCGATGATATTCTTAATATTTCTTTGTTTTAATATATCAATTGAAATGGTAGATAAAATTTCAATTGGGTTGTTTTTATTCTCAGCTTTATATTTTATAATTCACCAATACTCAAAAGCAAAAAATTTAAGAATTGAAAACCAAAATAAATTAGCATTAATACATGAGTTAAAAGCGTTTGAATTATCAGAAAATATATCAGAAAAAGCAAAAATTATTTTACCAAATTATGCAGATGTAATTTTTACAAAAGCAATCCCAGATAAAAACGAAAAAAATTTACCAATTGATGAATTAATAAAATTAAAATCAATATTTAAAGAATAATTCTATGAACCTTGAAAAAGAAATCATCGCTTTAAAAAATAGGAATACAAAATATATACATGAGAGGGAAATTTATATTGTGGATTTAGATCCAACAAAAGGGATAGAAATGAATAAAATGAGACCATGCCTTGTTGTTCGTGTTTATAATCAAAAACATCTCATTATTCTTCCTTTAAGTTCACAACATAAAAAAGGAAAAGAAATTTATAAACTAAAAAAACTCTCTTTTTTAGAGAAAGAAAGTTTTGTTTGTTGTCATCAAATACGAATAATTGATAGAAAAAGATGCAAAAAACTTATTGGAAAAATTCCTGATCCAATATATCTTGAAATAAAAAAAATATTGGGAGAATTCTTACGAATCCCCCCGCAGGAGCCTAACGGCCACAAAAGCAAAGAAAAATCTTTACTCGATCAAAAAAATGATCTAATCACTTATTCAAAAAAAGAATAAGCTTGGGGTCCTAACGGACAAGTAACGAAAAATAAAAATTTTCCGAGATTCAAGTGAATCTATTTAAATTATACTGTTAGAAAAAATTTATGTCAAATAACGAAAAAATTATTGGTAATAAAAATAATGTAAAAAAACAGCATGTTGTTCCAAATTTTTTATTAAAAAATTTTGCAAATAACAATAAAATTTTTCAATTTGATATAAAAAAATATCAAGAAATGCTTAAAAATGGTAAAACTCAAAATTTTTATTGTTCTAAAAAAACAGATAAAGCAATAGGGACTGATGAAGAAAAATTTTATGATATTAATCTAAATAGTGAAAAAAAATCATCTGAAGATCTATTATCTGAAATAGAAAATAAATCTTCTAAGATAATTAAAACTATTATAGAAAATAAAAGTTTAGATAATATTGATATAGATATAGATATATTAAAAAAATTTTTTGTAATGATGTTTCTGCGTAGTCATCTTGTGAAAAGTAGTTCAAATAATGATGTAATTGGCTTAGATCAGTATAATAAATTGCAAAATATAGAAGAAGAAATGAAAAAATACAATAGAGCTTATTTATTTCTAAAAGAGTATAATAGTGGTGATTTATTTATAGGAGATGTTCCTGTTATTTTATATGATGGATATAATATTCCAAGTGCATTATGGGTGTTACCGATTTCAAATAATTTTTTACTAATATTTAGTTCTAATTTGAGAGATTTTAAAATTGATAAATTTAAATATTCTGTTGAAAATTTAAATTTAGAGCAAGTGAAGTATGCAAGCGAATTTATTTATATGAAGGATAATAATAAAAAAATAATTGATTTATTCAATCAATGTAAAAATCCTAATTTTACAAAAAATATGAATATTTTTTTAAATGATTTACCAACTAAAGAAGAAAAAGAGTTTTTTACCAATATATATTATGAGATTATACATGTATATTCTAAGAATAATAAATTAATTATTCTTTATTTGGACGAAAGGATAAAAAAAGCTCATTCTTATATTGATAATCTAAAAAAATTAAAATCAATATTTAAAGATTTACAATAATTTTATGAATTTTGAAAAAGAAATCATCGCTAAGCATATGAAACTAATTAAAGAATTTTCTTTTATAAAAAAAAGATTGGCAGAAGTTTTAAAACTTCTACCAGAGCCAAGTGGCCAAAATGAATCTAAAAAACTAGATTCGATGAGTCCAGATTAAAAATCTGAAAAGACGAATGTCCATAATACGATTTCTCGTATCTCAATTATACTCTTAACAAAAACTTATGTCAAATACTCAAAAATTCCCATCAGTACAATCAGGAAAAAAATTTTCTGAAGTAGAAAAAGAAATTTTAGAATTTTGGAAAAAAGATAATACTTTCCAAAAATCTATAGAAAGAAATCCAGAAGATAATGAATTTGTTTTCTTTGATGGTCCTCCATTCGCAACAGGAACGCCTCATTATGGGCATATTCTTGCAGGAGCTATCAAAGACGCAATACCTCGATATAAAACAATGCAAGGGTTTCGGGTAAACCGAAAATTTGGTTGGGATTGCCACGGTGTCCCAGTAGAATTTCTGATTGAAAAAGAAAATAATATTGGTGGAAAACCAGGTATAGAAAAAATGGGAACTGGTCCATTTAATGATTTGTGCCAAAGTGCGGTGATGCGATGTGCTGATGAATGGGAAAGCACTGTGGAAAGAATGGGGCGATTTGTCGATTTTAAAAACGATTATAAAACGATGGATCCAGATTTTATGGAATCGGTTTGGTCTGTATTTCGGGAATTATGGAATAAAGATTTGATTTATGAAGGAGAAAAAGTGATTGCTTATTCTCCAAAATTGGGAAGTCCTCTTTCAAATTTTGAAGCTGGTCAAAATTATAAAGATATTGATGATCCTGCTATTACAGTAAAATTTCCAGTTGTTTCTGGAGAATTCTCTGGGGCAAATTTTCTTGCGTGGACAACAACACCTTGGACAATGCCAATTCATACGGCTTTGTGTATAAATAAAAATTTAACATATTCTGTTGTTGAGTCAGAAAAATTTCCAGATGAACAATTTATTGTTGGTTCTGCTCGTGTAGAAAGTATTTTTGGAAAAGATGCAAAAGTTCTTAAAGAAATTTCTGGAGCAGATTTAGTTGGAGTTGAATACGAACAACCATTTGATTTCTTTGAACCTATCCGAGAGAAAGGAGCATTTAGAGTTTTGGAAGATGATTTTGTTTCAGCAGATTCTGGAACAGGAATTGTGCATTTAGCACCAACAGGAGAAGACGATGCACGAATTTTGCAAACAAAACGAATTCCATTAAATTATCCATTTGATGATAGTTGTTATTTTAATTTTTCTGAATTAGACGAAAAAAATGTGAATATAGAAAAATCTGCACAAGAAAAAATTGCAGAAATTTCTGGAAAATATTTTAGAAAAGATGAAACAGTAGAAGGTTCAACTGAAGATAATGCAAATATTTGGGTTTTGGAAGAATTAAAAAATTCTGGAAAATTATTTAAACGAGAACAAATTCGGCATAGTTACCCTCATTGCTGGCGAACAGATTGTGCGTTGATGTACAGAGGAATTAAAACTTGGTTTGTTGATGTGCAAAAAATTAAAAAATTGATGATAGAAAAAAATCAGGAAATTAATTGGTCGCCAGAACATTTAAAAAACGGACGATTCGGAAATATTTTGGAAACTGCTCCAGATTGGGCAATTTCTCGAAACCGATATTGGGGAGCACCTATTCCTGTTTGGAAATGTGAAAATGAAGAATGTGATAATATTGAAGTTGTTTCGTTGCGAAGTGAATTGGAAGAAAAAACAGGGAAAAAAGCAGGAGAAATTTCTGATATTCATAAGCAATTTGTTGATGATTTGACTTGGGAATGTCCAAAGTGTAACTCTCACCCCGACACTCTTCAAAATGGAGAGGGAGAAATTGAAGAAAAAATTCCAGAAGAATTAGATCAATATCTAAAAAATATTGATGATATGATGACTTCTATTTCTGAAGAAAATTTCAGGGATTTTAAACTTACTATTCCAGTTGGAAGAATCCCAGAAAAAGCTGCTGAAAAATTAAAATTAGCAGATTCTGAAATTTTCTTATCATCATTTATTTATGCAAAAATAAGAGGATGGACAAATAAAAATGAAGGACACGATGAAATTACAAATCTTGAATATTTTCTGATTCCGTTTTTATTGGAAGATCCAACAATTATTTTGGAAGATAAAAAACATAATCTACGATTTTTAGTATGTGAACACGAAAAAAGAACATTACTATTAGTAGTAAGCTCTGAAAAAGGACGAAACGAAATTGTTTCATATTTCTATTCTCATCAAGGCAAGATGAAAGATAGAACTGTAATTTATAAGAATGAGGAAGGACGGACAAGGGGGATTCCTTCATGGATACATGACAAAGTCACATCGCTGGTACTCCGATTATCTCAAGAAGATGAGAAATTTTCCAGTCGTCGAATTCTTAATTACGAGAATTTTATAGAATTATTACAAGAAAGTCAAGATGCAGGAAATTCTGCGTCAAAAATGGTACGAATTCCAGAAGTTTTGGACTGCTGGTTTGAAAGTGGAGCAATGCCATATGCGAGTAGGGGAGTGCATTTTCA